>JAUVKA010000008.1 GCA_030592205.1 Bacteroidota bacterium
ACTTCAAGTAAATATGCAAATATTATTAGACCCGCAGTCCAGGTTATTGGTGTACGCGAAAAATTGGGGCATATCGCTGGTATGTATATCCTGTTTACAAAAAAAGGGCTTTTGTTTTTCGCTGACACTACAGTTAATCATATGCCAGATACCCAGACACTGGTGGATACTACATTGTTGGCAGCTGAGGAGATCAGAAAGTTCAATATAACTCCAAAAATAGCTTTGGTTTCCTACTCAAATTTTGGTAATACCCGCGATGGTTCACCGGCTTCGGTTGCTCAAGCTGTTAAGATCCTGCATCGTGATCATCCTAATCTTATTGTTGACGGTGAGATGCAGGCTAATTTTGCCCTCAATAGAAAGCTTCGAAAAAGGAAATATCCATTTTCCAAGCTTGCTGATCATGATGTTAATACTCTAATATTCCCCTGTCTCAGTTCTGGTAATATATCATATAAAATGATGCAGGAGATCGGTGGTGCTGAGGTTATTGGTCCTATTCTTATGGGTATGAAAAAGCCGGTTCACATTCTTCAAATGGGGTCAAGTGTGCGCGAAATAGTTTATATGACCGCCTTTGCAGTAGTGGATGCTCAAACAATTGAGCATAGTTTTGAGGGAGTTAAAGGATAAACTATGTAATTCGAAGTCGTGTAAAAAAATATCACCGCGCAAGGTGATAATGGTTTTGAAATCCCATTATATTATATGCTGATGTTGTTTGGTTTGGTCGCTTTTGGAGCAGGTAAATTCAGTGTTGATTCTTTAATACATAAGAAGTAATACCATTTGCTCCTTGCATAGTTGGAGGGCATTCTCGATTAGGAGGGGTCCTCTTTTTGGATTACTTTACTCCTACACAGATTAAACCAGATAATTCATCAGGTCAGGAAGTTCATTAACATAATCGCTATAGAAATTCCTTTCTTTCATCCGCTGCACCAAAGGTTTGAAATCCTCTGGCTTTTTAATTTCTATTCCAATCAAAGCCGGACCATTGTCCCGGGCTGTTTTTTTGCTATATTCAAAATGTACAATGTCATCATTTGGACCAAGCACTTCAATAACAAATTCTTTCAGGGCTCCTGGTCTTTGAGGAAAGCGAACGATAAAATAATGTTTAAGTTTTTTGTAAAGGAGGGCTCTTTCTTTGAACTCGGGGAAACGGCTCATGTCGTTGTTTCCACCTGATAGAATGGCAACGATTCGATCATTCGATTTTGTGCCTTTATAGGCCATGGCACCAGCCAGGGCAAGTGCTCCTGCAGGTTCAGCAACTATTGCATTTTCATTATATAATCGTAATATAATTTCGCAAATAAGCCCTTCTGGAACTGTAATAAGCTCATCAAGATTCCTTTTGCACATTCCAAAAGGGAGCTCGCCTACCTGTTTAACTGCCGCACCGTCAGTGAAGTTGTCAATTACATCCAAATAAATCGGCCAGCCCGCTTTTAAGGCCTTCTGCATTGCAGGAGCTCCTTCAGGTTCTACTCCAATTAATTTTGTTTTTGGAGACATATTTCGAAATACTTCCGACATCCCGGCAGCAAGTCCACCCCCACCAATAGGAATAAATAAGTAATCAATATTTTTATTGGATTGTCGCAGTAATTCCAACGCTAGTGATCCCTGTCCATGAATTACCTCAGGAGAATTAAATGGTGGAATGAAGGTAGAACCTGTATTTTTTGCTTCCTGCATGGCTTTTTCATTTGCCTGATCAAAGCTATCTCCCTCCAGGACAATGCTTATCCATTCCTTCCCATGCAGTTCAACCTGCATGATTTTTTGTTTTGGAGTGGTGGTGGGCATAAAGATAGTCCCTTGTATTTTAAGGTTACTACAGGAGAAGGCTACTCCCTGAGCATGGTTCCCCGCAGAAGCGCATATTATTCCTCGATTTTTTGCCTCTGGAGTCAGTGAGGAAATCATATTGTAAGCTCCTCGGATCTTAAACGAACGAACAAGCTGAAGATCTTCTCTTTTAACAGAAATACCTGAACCTGCAGTCCCTTTAAAATTTTCAAGATATTCCAAGGGTGTTTCCAGAACGAGCCCAGATAGATTTACTTCAGCCTTTTTGAAATCGGATAAACTCATATATTTTACAAGATTAATAGTCTGGCAAATTGACAAGCTGCTAATATTCAGATTGAAAAAATACCGGGTGCAAATATATGAAGTTTAGGCTAAAGGAATGGTAAAATAGAAAATGCTCCCTCCTCCGGAATTGGACTCCACCCAAATCTTTCCTCCCATTAGCTGAACCAAGGATCTGGTTACAGTTAAACCCAAACCAGATCCATCGTAATCGCCGGAAAGTTTTTCATTGGGATTTATGAAAGATTCATAGATTTTTCTTAGTTTTTCCGGTGCGATGCCTATTCCTGTATCAGCGATAGAAATCCGAACATCATCCTGGCGGAGAACATAATTAATATTGATCTTGCCTTTTTCTGTATACTTTATGGCATTGCTCATCATATTGATGAAAATTTGTCTGACTCGTGTGGGATCGGCAAGGACATAAACAGAATTCTTTTTCTTTTTGCAGCAGATCAACTCAATTCCTTTATTTGTAGCTGATGGCAGAAAATATTGCATAACATCCTTAATTAAATCCGGAAGGTTGAATTTTTCCGGGTTCAAAGTCATTCTGCCCATTTCTATTTTTGAGATATCAATGATGTCGTTAATATGGTCGAGAAGATTGCTGCTGGTATTAACTATATAATTGGCGAATTCTTTTACGTTTTCAGATTCATTATGTTTGCGCGACAAATCAAAGGCAGTTTCGCGTATGTTAGTCAGACTTGCCTGAATTTCCTGGCTCAGATTGGACAGAAAGGCCGTTTTCATCTGATCATGTTCACGAGATTCTTTGAGAGCTTTTCGTAATTTTTTTTCAATTTTCTTGATTCCAGTAATATTCCGATAAACCCCTTGAACGGCATGTTTGCCATGCCAGTTCAAGTGTGTAACACTTACATCCAGATCAAACTTTTTGCCGGTTTTTGATACTGCCTTCATTTCATACCTGAAGGGCTGACTGATCCCAGAGAGAAAATTATCGTGTCTCCGTTGGATCAGATCCAAAGATTCGGGAGCCACAATTTGATGAATAGAAAAATCCGGTGATTCAACTTCACTGCGAGTAAACTCAAACATATTAAGCCAGGCAGTATTTACCAGGGCAAATTGGCGGCCAACTAGTATATAAATGGGGTTTTTGGAACTTTCAATTAATTCCTGGAATTGATACTCACTTTCCAAAATTTGTTGTTCAGTATCGTAACGCATTAGTTCGCTGGAGGCCCGGGATGCAAAAACCTGAAATAATGAACGAGCCAGGCTTTCAGAGGAAAAAGGGTCTTTTTAAGTACAACCATTATACCGTAGACTTCCTCCTGGTTATTGAGTAATGGTGTACCAACATACGCCTCAATTCCCATTTCAGACAGGAGTTTGTCTTTCGGGAATTTTTTTGCAACTCCTTCAGCAAAACAGCAGATATTCTTGCTTATGACATTTTTACATGGAGTATTTGACAATGTGTATTCAAAATTATCGATTATTCCACTCGGGGTGCAAACCGTGATAGTTTTTATTTTGTCCTCGAACCCAGGAACAAGTCGGCCGATAAAAGCGTAGTCTGAATCTAGCGTTTTTACCATATTCAGCATGAATGAGTCAAGCACCTCCCGTGATGTGTTACCGGAAATTGATAAGGAAAGTTGATTTATTGTATCAATAATATGGTGGCTGTCTTTTTTGCTATCCATAGCAGTAAATCTATGTCAAAGTTAAAAATAGGAATCATATCCTATGCACTTTTACAATAAATTTACCATAAAGTAAACCTAATCAGTGTAATTGACTAGGTTTTGTACGTCAAAACTGGGGTTTGACTCCTATTTTTTTCCAGCCTTTTTTTCCTGAACTTTTTTAAGAATTTCTTCCTGTAATGATGCTGAAACTGGTAAATACTGATAGAAATCCATGGAATAATTAGCTCGGCCACTTGAAAGGTTCCGAAGAGTTGTTGCGTATCCAAACATCTCAGACAGAGGCACAAAGCCACTGAGCTTCTGAGAGCCTTTACGATATCTGCGCATTGACTCAACCTTTCCCCTACGTCTGTTAAGATTACCTACAATATCTCCAATATAATCGTCAGGTGTATTAATCTCGATTTTCATAACTGGTTCCAGAAGGGTAGGCTTGGCCTTAAGGAAGCCATTTTTAAATCCTATTGATGCGCAGGTCTGAAAAGCCCTGTCGGAAGAATCTACAGGGTGATGTTTGCCATCCAACAACACAACTTTTACGTCTACAATTGGTGATCCGGCCAGGATACCTCTGGTGAGGGTTTTTTGGATACCCTTAGTAACTGATGGGATAAATTCAGAAGGAATAGCCCCACCTTTTATTTTATCGATGAATTCATATCCATTCCCTCTATTTGGCTCCAGGCGCATAACCACATGAGCAAACTGCCCTTTTCCACCTGTCTGCTTGGAGTGTTTGTAATCCACTTCAATTTCCTGGGTAAGAGTTTCCCTATAGGACACTGCAGGTTCCCCAACTTCAACTTCAACCTTAAATTCTTCCTTGATCCGGTCAACAATGATTTCGAGGTGGAGTTCACCCATACCAGCGATGATTGTTTCTTCTGTTTCGTCATCAAAATGGGCATTGAATGAGGGATCTTCATTGGAGAGCTTCGCGAGAGCTTCGCCTAGCTTGCTCTGGTCTTTTCTTTTTGTTGGATTGACCTTTAATTCAATTACTGGAGGGGGTATAGTGATGTTTTCAAGAAGAACTCCATTTTGTGGATCACAAAGAGTATCTCCTGTCTTGGTTGTTTTCATTCCAATTAAGGCAACAATATCCCCTGGCCCAGCTTCCTTTATTTCTTCTCTGTCTTTGGCATGAATTTTCAGGATCCGGCCAATTCTCTCTGTTTTACCTTTTGTTGAATTCAGAATCTGCATGCCAGTCTTCAGGGTTCCTGAATATATTCTGATAAAGGTTTGTTGACCTACAAAGGGGTCGTTAATCAACTTAAAAGCCAGAGCAGCAAAATGATCAGTTGTTGAAGGACATCTGGAGTGGGATTTATCAGGATTATCAATGTCATGCCCAATAGTAGCCCCAGCATCAACAGGTGAGGGCAAATAATCCACAACTGCATCCAAGAGCAGCTGTACTCCTTTGTTTTTGTAAGCAGCTCCACAGAATACTGGTGTTATGAGTAATTTTAGTGCTGCATCCCGGGCTGCTTGCTTGAGAACGTCTGTTGGAATCTCTTGGTCATCCAAAAATAATTCCATGAGGTCATCATTATATTCTGAGAGTTTTTCAGCGAGATTACTTCTGAGTTCTTGAACCTTAGCTCTGTATTCCTCTGGAACTTCTTCAACAATCCTATCTCCATCATCAAACTTATAGTAGCGATTGGAAATAATATCTACAATTCCCTTGAAGTTTTCTTCGGATCCTATCGGAAGCTGAAAGGGAAAAGCTTTAGCATCCAAATACTCATCCATCATCCTAAGTACCTCAAAGAAATCGGCACCGCTTCGGTCCATTTTGTTGATAAAGGCTATTCGGGGAACTTTGTAATTATCGGCCTGGTTCCAAACAGTTTCACTTTGGGGCTCAACTCCACCAACAGCACAAAAAAGCGCAACCATACCGTCAATAACCCGCAAAGAACGCTCCACTTCTATAGTGAAATCAACGTGCCCGGGCGTATCAATGATGTTGATGTTAGTATCTTTCCACTTGGTTGATATTGCCGCAGATGCAATGGTTATACCCCTCTCTTGCTCTTGTTTCATGAAATCCATGGTTGCCTGACCATCATGGACCTCGCCGATTTTCCGGTTAATACCTGTATAGAATAGAATTCTTTCGGTTACGGTAGTTTTACCGGCATCGATATGAGCCGCAATACCTATATTTCTTAAATTATTAATTGACATTAATTTTGCTATTTCCTAATTTTAAAACGGGTGCAAAGGTAGTTTTTTATTATGTAAGGAGAAGGGCTTTGATAAATTAGTTTATTGTAAGATCAGTTTACGGGTGAAAGCGCTAGAAAATCAATTGGTTAGACATGTTGGCTTATTGATAAAATATTATTAAAAAAGGGAGTGCCCTTAACAGAAACACTCCCTTTTTATGATATTGCGAATGAATTAGTCTGAAATAATCATCCTTCTAGTTTGGACAAAGTCACCAGCTTTCAGTGTGTAAAAATACACACCCGGCTCCAGTTTGTCGGCCTGCAGCATATATGTATGATGTCCTGCAGGTTTATTACCTTCTTCAATAAGCATGACCTTACGGCCTGTCAGGTCACTAATTTCAATGCTGACTTCTCCGCTAAATCCAAGATCATATTCGATTTGCGTGCGATCAGTGAATGGGTTAGGATAATTTTGATCCAATGAGTTTAAGCTGGAATTCAGATCCACTCCATCAATGATATTACTTTGATCATTAAGGTTAAGGCGGACCATAACATTCCTTTTTCTTACGAAGAGAGATTCAACCCAACTATCATTGTGATGCCCTATGGTTACAGGATCATTGACCTTAATGCTTGCATCATGACCGATACCTAAGTTTTTGCCCCGACGGACCAGTGGCTCATCATGATAGTTGTTGTATGAAATACCAGCAATGACATTGTCACCTGCATAAAGGAATTCAGTTTCTCCATCCTTATCAAAAGGGAGGGTTATCCATGTGTTGAACATGGCTGAATCCAGCTCAAGTATTTCGGTGGACAACCATTCTATGGGCTCTTCATCCTCTGGTGGTACCCACCATAGAGTGTACCAAAATTCAATCAAGCCGTCTGCCAGTCCGCCTGTAATGAAACATGACACCGAATTTACCTCAGTATCAGCATAAATTGGGAACTTCACTCCCACAAAATGATCAATATTCCAACCTAATTCCCCTACTTCTCCACCATAATGCTCAAATCCATAAGCCCAGGATAATTCCGCAGATTCATCTGAGCGTGAATATACGCTGTCGGTGATATTGAAGAAAATCTCCCTGCTATTGTCAACAGGGTTTTCTTCGGTCTCATCCTGAGTGTATTCGTATTTGATGGAGTAATGGCCAAATTCAGAGGGGCTATATGCTCCTTCGACGTTCATAGTATCGATAAGCAGAGGCTCCAACCAACTTGTAGATGCAGTGGAGTTAAGGATACTCTCATGGTTTTTTTTAATATCCAGGTTGAAGGTTACATTATTCTGGTCAAACTCTCCGAAATTCAAAACACTGGACTGAAAATTGGTGAAAGAGCCACCGATCTGGGAAATGGGAATGTCGTGTATAAAACTCTCTTCAGTGTCCTCATCACCATCATCCCATTCAAGTTTGAAATGTTGTATTTGCAGGTCATTGTTATAGGCCTCAGAAAGGCTGAAATCATCTATAACCCAAAAATAAAGGGTTGTTTTCCCCCAATGGATCTTAATAATGACTTCAGGGGCTCCGGCTGCTACCTCTGAAATGTTTGCTTCATAGATAACAGGCTGACCAGGTGCTGCATCGTTGGGCCGATCTTTATGTTGAGTTCCGAAACCACAATCGAATACTGCCCAGTGAACACCGGCATCATTGGAGATATGGACTTCATTGGCTCCGTCGCCGCCATTCATAAAATGGGTTTCAAATCGTAAAATAACCGAGCTTTTATCACTAAAGTCAAAAGTTGGGAACACAATACTATTGTTGACTTCAGAACGAGGGTCCTTGTAGTTATTATAGAGATTCAATTCCAGAGCAAGATGTCCATTCTCTTTTGAAGTAGATTGAAAAGGTGGTTCAGCAGTATATTGGGCTATGATGCTGTCATTAGCCTTCCATTGCCAATTGTAACCTATATCATCAGGATCTTCAAGATAGTATCCATCGGGCAGAGTATATCCTTTAGGATCATCCGGGTTTTCCCAGTCAAAATCCTCATAATAGAATACTTGACCATCTCCTTTAAGATTATTGGAGTTGGTTTTTTGCTGAGCAAATATCATGGCACCTGACACCATGAAAAGCAAAATTGTAAGGAGTAAAGTTTTTTTCATATTTAATTTGTTTTGGTAATTATTATTGAAGATACTTGTGGATTAACTCTGAGTTCAAAAGTAATCAGTTAGGAGGAAAATGCAATTCGTTGAGGAAATAAAAATATCATATTTGCTAAACCGACCTTAATCTGTTACAGTAGCATGCTGATGCATACCGGTAAATGATCCGAAAATCCCCCATGATAATTACTACCGCCATAGGTTTTGTTAGGCCGGTAATCGTGATATTTCTGATTATAAAATAGCATCCAATCCTTTTTGAAAACCCGGAATGAGTTGGGTAGAACCCTGCACCCTTCCCTGCTTTCCAAAAGAGCAGGGCTTACAAGAATCTGATCGAATAGGAGCCATTTTCCTCTATAATTAAGAGAACCCTGCTTATTCTTGTAGGCATCCCAGGAAAGATTGTGTATAAGTCCGGTTTTGGATCTGTCCTTATCAAGAATGCTCCTTATTGGTGGACTGTCGGGGTCGGCATTAAAATCTCCCATGACTACTATTTTGGGATCCACTTCTTTTTTAAAGACTTCTTCAATATGATACTTTAAAGTTTTTGAAGCCTCGATTCGTTTCGGCATACTAATTTTGGTACCATCTTTTCGAGAAGGCCAGTGATTGATAAAAAAATGTATATTTTCTCCATTTTCAAGATTGCTTATAACATGAAGAATATCACGGGTTTTATCTCCCGGGTCATTTTCGAAAACCACAGAGCAGGTTTCATGTTCTGTTCTTGGAATCAAATCACGACGGTAGAGGAAGCCAAGGTCAATTCCTCTTTCGTCCGGGGATTCTTCATGGATAATTCCAACTTCTTTTTCAGTGAGGTTCAGTGCTGTAACCAGGTCTTGCAAAACTTTCCTGTTTTCTACTTCCGCTAAGCCAACTGCCATTGGCATAGGTTCCTCAACCGCTCGAATAACCTTTGCTAATCGCTGGAGTTTTAAGATGTACCTCCTCTCATTCCACTTAAGTTTTGAATCAGGTAAAAAGGCATTGTCATTGACGTAGGGATCGTCCAGGGTATCAAAAAGGTTTTCTACGTTGTAAAAAAGAATTTTCATCAGGAATTACAATATTTAGTCAGAATTATGGTGCTATCCCGTTTGGTAAACTTAGGGTTTTAGAAATTAATTATACAATGGTGAATTCGTGAGCTGATTCATCTGATTTTTCACTTATTCCACATTGAACAATAAGTCTTATAATTGGTACTCATAGCAAAGAATGGAAACCAGTCCGTACTACTTCCCAAAATTGCTTTTCCCAACAGATTTCCTATCTTTGAAATATTGCTTTTGAATCATTTAAACCTGTTAGCTATGAAAAAATTTACCCTGATTACCGTGGCCTTTTTGATGCTTTTTTGTTTTAGCACCACATTGTCGATGGTAGCCCAGACTCACGACCTCAAGGGTAGCGGTGAGGTTTTCTTTTATGAGGATTTTGATTGGGGAAACCCGGATGATCCTAAAGGTTGGACCATGCCAGATGGATATTATATGGAAGATCCTGATGATATAGGTTACAACTGGCACTGGTGGCCAAATGACAGCTTACGGGCTCAATGGACATTTGAACCTCCGTTTCAGTCAAGCTCAAAGGAAAACGGGCATTTGTGCCTTTTCCTCAACCTGTATAACAATTACCTGAGCCCGAGGCTTGTAGTTAACAACAGTATCGTATTCCCAATTTTTGACTGCAGTGACAAAAGCTCTGTTATATTGAGTTTTGAGACTCATTTTATGAATTGGGGACAAAATAGTAAAAACGAAGTGCTTGTCTCTAATGATGGTGTTCGCTGGGCAATAGCGGATTGTGGATATGGTACAAAGCACAAAGACCGGCCTGAAGATATAAAGGCAGGGCAGCCTGTCCTTTATGAATTAAATATATCAGAGATTGCAGCAGGGGCACCGGAAGTATATGTTAAGATCCGGTGGTCTGAAACACAACTTTACTTCTGGTTAATTGATGATTTTAAACTTTCCGAAGCTTATGACAATGATTTGAGATTAAAACATGTTAAACTGGAGTGGGATGATGGTAATGTTGATACTGAAGAAAGTTTTTCCTATATATTGCCAAAATCACAGCTGGGGGGAGCTTTTACAAGTTTTGGATCAAGTGTGCTGAATTTTGGTGAGTTTGACCAGAATAACCGTTATCTGGAACTTGATATTTCCAAAAGCAACCAGAGTGTATATAATTTACAAAGTGATAAAACCTGGATTGAACCTCTTATTTTGGACTCTATTAAACTAGATGGTTCATATACCCCCGAGGAGTATGGCCATTATAAAATAATGTATGAATGGCATCAGGATGAACAGGATATAAGCCCGGAAAACAACAGGAAAGAAATATATTTCCACGTTACAGATTCCGTTTACAGCAGGTCGGACGATTCTCCGGAGCTTCCTTTTGCATATAGTTATGATAGATACAGCGAAGGATTTGGAGAAGAATACTGGGAAATTGATTATTGCCTCGCGAGTATTTTCCCGATTTATGGGGATTGTGAAGTGTCGTCTGTTTCAGCATATATTATGGGTGGATTAGCTGATGGCCTTATTGATTTCAGGTATGTTATATTCTGGGTTCCCCCACCTGACATGGATCCTCTTGAAGAAGGTCCCATTATGCTTTTGTCAACTGAAAGTGTAGATCTTGACTCATCCATGTTTAATACCTGGATAACACTTCCTTTTATTAAGGATGGAGAGTCGGAATTCCTTTCTGCCGGTGACTTGGTTTATGCGGGTGTAATGTATAATAATTATCATGACGACCAGTGGGACCGCAGGAATAAAAACCTGGAAGTTGGGGTTGATATGTCAGTTCCCCTGAACGATCCTGTTTCTATTGGTTTGGATAATCTTGGTTGGTATTCAGGAACTTATGTGACAAAGAGAAATCCTATGATTCGCCTAAATCTAAATGATCACGGCAATCTGATTGACGGGGTAGATCTTAGTAATAATTTAAACTCCCTTTCACAGAACTATCCAAATCCCTTCCACCAGAGTACTGAGATTAGTTATAAGTTGAACACAGCTGAGAAGGTAAGCATTGAAATTTCAGATATCAGTGGCCGAATTGTATTGACCATCGATGAGGGTCAAAAATCAGCCGGAGATCATGTATATCATTTATTAGCAGATCAGCTTGAATCGGGTATTTATTTCTATACATTGAAAGCTGGACAATTCACCGAAACAAAGAGGATGGTGATATCCGATTAGATCTGGAATATTATTATTCATTATAAGAAAACTGATGTTGACCTTTAGGCGGACATCAGTTTTTTTGTAGTGACCTGTTTGTGTTTTTAAGTTCATTTGATTTTCATATCAGTTTCATTAACTTTGGATTTACATGATATGTATCACTAAAATCTTATAGCTATGAAAAAATTTACCCTGATTTCTGGGGCATTGTTGATGATTTTCTGTTACGTTGGAACATTGTCTATGGTTGCCCAGACACATGATCTTAAAGGCAATGGAGAGGTATTTTACTCTGAGGATTTCGATTGGGGGAACCCGGATGACCCAAAAGGATGGAGCCTGCCTGATGGTTATTATTTAGAAGATCCTGATGACCTGGGATATAACTGGCACTGGTATCCGAACGACAGCCTTGTTGCTGAATGGACCTTTGAACCACCATTTCAATCTACCTCGAAGGAAAATGGTCACTTATGCAATTTTTCAAATATCTATAATAATTGGGTACCTTTAGGAGATCAGATTAAACTGAACAATGCAATAGTTTTTCCAACGATTGATTGTAGTGCACGAACCTCGGTGGTTGTCCGCTATGAGACTCATTTCATGAACTACAGCAGTACCAGTGAGCAATATTTGATGGTTTCTAATGATGCAGGTGTTCACTGGGCTTATTTTGATGTTGGTTACGGTTGTAAACATAAAGACCGTCCGGAAGACAAACCAGCTGGAATTCCAGCCATTTTTGAAGCAAACATTTCTGAGGTTGCTGCCGGAGCTCCAGAAGTGATTATTAAATTTTTATGGAGAGGGGCAAGCATGTATTTCTGGTTGATTGATGACTTTACTCTTGCAGAAGCCTTTGATAATGATTTAAGATTGAAGCATATAGCTCTGGAATGGGATGATGGGGATGTAGATACTAAGGAGAGCTTCACTTATATGATGCCCAAATCGCAGCTTGGAGGATCTTTTACAGGCTTTCAATCAAGCGTGCTCAATTTTGGTGAATTTGACCAGAATGACAGATTCTTAGAATTAGATATATCCAAAAACAGCCAGAGTGTTTACAACTTGCAGAGTGAGTCTACATGGATCTCTCCATTAATTCTTGATTCAATCAGCCTTGAAGGATCATACACTCCTGAGGAATACGGACATTACAAAATCAAATATGCCTGGCATCAATCTGAGCAGGACGTTAGCCCGGAAAACAATATGAAGGAAGTGTTTTTCCATGTAACCGACTCTGTTTATAGTCGGTCGGATGATGAGCCGGAGCTTCCATGGGCTTATGGATACGAGAGGTACAACGATGGTTTCGGTGAAGAGTATTGGAACATTGATCACTTCGTTGGCAGCATATTTCCTATATATGGAGATTGTGAGGTGGAATCCGTTTCTGTATTTATCATGGGAGGACTGGCCGATGGTTTAATCGATTTCCGTTATACCCTTTTCTGGGTTCCTCCACCAGAAGAAGATCCAGATAATGAAGGTGCTATTCCAATTCTCTATACTGAATCTGTCGAGCTGGACTCAACAATGTTCAATACCTGGATTACCCTACCTTTTGAGAAGGATGGTGAATCTGAATTCCTTCTTGCCGATGACCTGGTATATGCAGGAATACAGTATAACAACTACCACGACAGCAAATGGGATCGCAGAAATAAGAATATTTTTATAGGCGTGGATATGTCAGTCCCTTTACATGATAAGGTGTCCATTGGGTTTGACCACGCAGGCTGGAATTCAGGAGTGTTTATCACAAAAAGGAATCCCATGATCCATCTTAACCTTAACGATCATGGTAATCTGATTGACGGCGTAGATCTTAGTAATAATTTGAGTTCTCTTTCACAGAACTATCCAAATCCCTTCCACCAGAGTACTGAGATTAGTTATAAGTTAAGCTCAGCAGAAAAAGTGTTAATAGAGATTACGGATATCAGCGGACGCACAATCATGACCATTGATGAGGGACAGAAATCAGCCGGAGAACATATTTGTCATATTCAGGCAGACAAACTAGAAGCCGGAATTTACTTTTACACTCTTCGATCAGGTCAATTTGAAGAGACAAAAAGGATGGTAATTGCTGAATAGGGAAACCCTTCATATTCCTATACGAAAGGTTTTATAATTACTAATTTGTTTTTTAAAACTGGTGTTGACCTTATGGCCAGCACCAGTTTTTTATTTGCAATGGAAAAAAAGTGTAAATGCCGGGGTTACTTTATGGTGGTTTTCGGAATTAACTATTGAATTAGGGACTCAATCATATTTGATGGTCCAGTTTCGAATCAAGAACCGAAACATTTCAAGACGTATTATTTTTTATTATTTATTGACAGGAGAAGTGCCTGTGTGACCTTGTTGGGGAACAAGATTAATTAGGATTTTTATGAGGAAGAGTTAACAGCGTTTTTTTCAAGAACCAAAAACGAACCTTCTCGTTTAAAACCTCACGGAACAGGAACTTTTCAGTCGAAGTGAAACATTAGCTAACTAGTTAATTGGGATTATTATGCAGAAAAAACTTCATCTGCTAAATTTGTTTTTCAAAGTTCACCCATGATTATGGTGGCCCTGGTTTATAAATGATTGTTAACCAGTTGTATCCAGGACCGCCCTAACGAAGATCATATTTGAGATTTATTGTTTTTATTTGAATCAAGAACCACCCTTACAGAACCTTTCAAATCTCTAACAAATCTCAGGTAGGCTAGCGGAGAACCTTACAAACATACATTAAACAACTTATTAGAGAACCATACTGAGAAGATACATAGTACTTTACATATTTTAGAGAACCGCTCTATTTAAGGAGTCTGTTTCCAACAGATTCCATTATTAACAAAACAGTTAATTAGGATTGTCATGAAAAAATTATTACAAACATTGTTTATTTTTGTTCTGTTATTATCAGTAGCAAATGTAAACGCCCAGCAATGGGTAGAGAATTTACCTCAAGATCAGATTGATCAAGGGGAAATGGGCTTTTTTGAGTTACAGAAGGCCTTTAACGACTACTGGGAGCCAAGAAATGTGGAGAATGGCTATTATGAATTGAATGGCAAGCGTATTAAAGCTTCCGGTTGGAAACAATTTAAAAGATGGGAATGGTTCTGGGAGAGCCGGATTGATCCCAAAACCGGGGCATTTCCTTCTACTTCAGCTTTACATGAGAATCAGAAATATCAGGAAGAACATCCTCAGTTTAAAAGTGGCTCAGCTTCAGGAAACTGGACAAGCATGGGGCCATCAACTACAAATGGTGGTTATGCAGGTCTGGGAAGGCTGAATTGCATTGCATTTCATCCAACTGACGACAATACCATTTATGTGGGAGCAGCTGCAGGAGGAATCTGGAAATCCTCTAACGGAGGAGGTTCCTGGAATCCACTTAGCGACAATAATGCTGTATTGGGAATTAGCGACATCGTTGTTTTAGATAATGGTAGTACGGAAATCATTTACATTGCCACCGGCGATAAAAATGCTGGAGATAATTATTCTGTAGGAGTACTGAAAAGTACCGATGGTGGAATTAGCTGGAATGTAACCGGCTTAGATTGGACTCAAAGTAATGGTCAACTTATCAATCGATTATTAGTGGATCCAGATAATTCCAGTGTCCTGTATGCTGCCACTAGTGTTGGACTATTAAAATCAACCAATGGCGGAGACAGCTGGACCAATAATAATTCAACAAATTTCATGGATATTGAGTTCAATCCTGGAGATCCATCCGTTATTTATGGATCCACAAAAACAGGTGGAGATATTTATCGAAGTCAGGATTCAGGATCTACATGGACCTTAGTTTTAAATTCTGCTGGAAAGCGTGCCGAATTAGCCGTAAGTGCAAATAGTCCGGACAATGTATATTCAGTTATATGTAATTCTGCCAACGGCCTTGAAGGAATTTACCGATCGGTTGACGGTGGTAGTTCATTTACTCAACTTCACGGTGGCTCACCTAATATGTTAGCTTGGAATTGCGACGGAAGTGATGAGGGAGGACAGGGTTGGTATGACCTTTGTATCGCTGTTGATCCAAATGATGCAAATAGAGTTGTTATCGGAGGTGTGAATACATGGACTTCTTTTGATGGAGGATCCAATTGGACTATACTAAATCACTGGTCAAGTTCTTGCGGAGGGGTTGCCAGAGTTGTTCATGCAGATAAACATGCTTTAGCCTTTCAGAAAGGGAGTTCCACTTTGTTTGAATGCAATGATGGAGGATTATATAGTTTAAGTGATGATGGGATAACCTGGAGTCATTTAGGGAACGGCCTTGTTATTAGCCAGTTATATAGATTGGGCGTGGCCCAAACTTCATCGACTGAAGTGATTGGTGGATTGCAAGACAATGGCACCAAGTTGCAATATGGCAGTAGTTGGTATGATATTATTGGTGGTGATGGAATGGAGTGTGCAATTGATCCCACTGACATTAATATACAGTACGGAGAGTTATATTATGGACAAATTAGGAGAACGAGAAATCTCTGGGGAAATTATGTGACCATCACGGGAGGTATTACCGGGAATGCTGCATGGGTTACTCCATTTGTACTGGATCCATCCGATCCAAGCGTTATTTATGTTGGGTATCAGGACGTGTGGAAAAGAGATTTTGATAATGATACTGGGTTTCACAAGATAAGTAATTGGGATGGTGCAAGTTTGCAATCGCTGGCTGTTGCTCCATCGAATTCGAGTGTGATTTGTGCAGCAACATCCAGTATTTTGTATCGGACAACTGATGGTGGATCTTCCTGGTCAAACATAAGTCCTCCAGCTGGTTCATCAATAAAATACGTATCAATTGACAATACAGACCCAAACCACATGTGGGTTGCCTATGGGCAGTTTAATAGTGAAGGGGTATTTGAGTCAACCGATGGAGGTAGTTCCTGGATGAATATTTCTTCTGGCCTGCCTGCGTTGCCAGTCAATTGTGTAATTCAAAACAAACTTAACACACAGGAAACTGAGTTATATGCCGGTACTGATGTAGGTATATATTTAAAAGCAGGCAATGCCGATTGGGTCCCATTTTATGAGGGACTTCCTAATGTGGTAGTAACAGAACTTGAAATATATTACTCTCCAGAAAATGGTGGAAGTATGATTAGGGCAGCCACTTTTGGCAGGGGATTGTGGGAGTCAGAATTGTATGAAGGAACAGCTCCTAGTTCACCAATTAGTAATTTTGTAGCTGACAATACCAGTATTGGACCTGGAGAGAATGTTCAATTTACGGATATGTCAACCAATATTCCCACTTCATGGCAGTGGTCTTTCCCTGGAGGGACACCATCCCTCAGCACTGAACAGCACCCCATAGTAAGCTATTCAACAGCTGGAGTTTTTGATGTTTCCCTGACAGTAAGTAACGAAATTGGGGATAACCTTAAAATGGTTAATGGCTATATTAGTGTAACGGTCGAAGGTATTGCTTTCAACAGTGATCCTTTGATTATTGGAGAGGCTACTCAAGATGAAATATTTTCCGAGTCAATAGCTGTAAATGTGAATTACCCTGAAAATGAATCCCTTGTGTTTTCAAAAATTTCCGGACCCACCTGGTTGATTGTTAATGAGCTAGGTTCTTTATCCGGTATTCCGGCCGCAGTGGATCTTGGACTTAATAGCTTTACTGTAGAGGTGAAAGATGGAAATGGTGATACTGATCGGGCAATATTGCAGATAGATGTAGTCAATTTAGATATAACCCATACAGATTACTGTTATCCAGAAAGAATGATATCTTATTATGAGTGGATTGAGAGTGTCAATTTCAACGGTACATTGTTTCCTTCAGGCAATAATGAAGGATATTTAGATTATACTTTCACTAAAATATTGGCAGACGCTAATTCATTGGTTAGTTTTACTTTGAATCCGGGATATATTAACCGGGCAGCTGCAGAGTATTGGAATGTGTGGATTGACTATAACGGGGACAAAGAATTCAGTGATGGAGAAGAATTAGTTTATTCAGCTCTCCGAAAGAAAGGATCTGTTTCAGGCAGCTTCACTGCTCCTAATACTGCAATGATAACAAGAATGCGAATCTCCTTGAGTGATCAGGCAGGTGCTTTACCATGTTCCAATGATCTTTACGGAGAAGTGGAGGATTATACTATTGAGATTGTTAAAGTTGAACCTAAGCCTCCCGTAGCTCAATTCACAGCCAATCTGACAGCTATAAATGCTGGAGAGGCAGTTCAGTTCACCGACTTATCTACTAATAGTCCTACTTCTTATTTCTGGAATTTCGGCAACGGACAGACATCTTTACTCCAGAATCCGAAAGTAACCTTTATCGATGCGGGTATTTATGATATTTCACTCACTGTGGCCAATGATGCTGGAACAGATATGTTAAGCAAAACTGCATATATCGAGGTCACTGGATATGAGTCATATGGTTCTGCTTATTGCGAACCCCTAAATATTAATAATTCAAGGGATTATATTACTTCAGTTGATATTGGGGGGAATTCTGTTGTTACCGGACAAGGTATGGCCGGATACGTTCATTATGATGCACCAGCTATTGCTTTAGAATCCAGCCAGAATTATGAAGTGAAACTAACTCCTTTCAACAAGAGGGGAAGGTATTGCTGGAGAATCTGGATTGACCTTAACATGGATGGCGATTTTGATGATGCGGATGAAACAATTTATGCGGTTAATAATTTAAAAGGAATAGCAAGTGGCAATATTACTGTTCCACAAGGCTTATCCGGTCTTACCAGAATGCGGATTGCCATGAAAAAGAACAAGGCACCACTTCCATGCGAAGATTACTATAATGGAGAGGTAGAGGATTATGATATTGACCTTAAAACAGGATCTATAAGAGGTGGCGGATTTGAAGAAAGTTATGATGATATTGAAATGGTCTTAAATATCTTTCCTAATCCAGTGTCTGATATTCTTACTGTACACACCGGCAAAGTACCGGATGGATCATTCATACGCATATTGAATTTGGTGGGTCAGGAGATAACATGGCAAACAATTACTTCAGACAATACTGAGCTGAATGTAAGAAACTATACCAAAGGAATCTATTTCATGGTCTTTGAAGATCAGACTCATCGTATTGTGAAAAAGTTTATAAAAAACTAATTGAACCAGTCCTAATCTGGTTAAATAGTGCGGTCAAAAGGGGGGTTCTCAAGGAGTGCTCCCCTTTTTAGTTCAAGACCCAAGATTCAGGATAAATGATATAAGACGTAGGATTGGAAAAAAGTCACTCGATATTTTTATCGAATTAATATTACTCTTTTTGAAACTGTAAAGGATTCTCCGCTCAGGCTAATATTGTATATTCCTGGTTCCAGAGCTTGACCAAAATCGTTCCTGCCATCCCAGCTTATAGAATAATTACCGGGGCTTTGATTTATTGACAACAGGGTTTTAACCTTTCTTCCTAATGCGTCTGTTACCCAGATTTTAATATGATTAAAAGAAACCAGTCGATATTCAATATTTGTGGAAGAATTGAAAGGATTCGGGTAGCAATCAAATAATTCCACATAATCATCAATAAGTGTCTCAACCATTGTGCTGCCAGAAGCCAGCTTATTGGCCACAAGAACATCATCAATATTCCAACCACCCAGTGCATTAGCACTGCTGGTTTCCAACTCAAACTTAATCCTGATATATGGGTTTCCATCGGCAAAATCAGATATATCAATCAGATGCTCAATCCACTCCTGATCCGAATGGCCACGAACAGAGCTTTTCCAAACTAAATTGTCATTAACCTTTATCCTGGCAATGTCACTTACCCTGGTATTCAGCCACTTCCTATATCTTAACCCAACCTCAGTCATATTTGAACAATCGATCGGGGGGCTTAAGAGGTAGTTGTGAACATTATTTTGGTATTCCCCATTCCAGCTGTCACCCATATAGGAATCCCAGCCCATATCAGTACCCCAGCAATTATTTCCTGAAAATGCAAAAGAAGGATCCCCTGCTTTTCCTGCCGGTTTACCCAACTGCCAGTCGTCATGACTATTAGAACTTGTACCATAGGAAGCATGTGTCCATCCGTTGATTCCGTTCTCAAAATCATCAATAAAACCGAAAATATTATTTAAAGCAACTTTTAGTTGTTCTTCGTAAGTTTCAGAACTGATCAGGTTTACTGATACATATGTTGAGTAATTATCAGGTGTTTGAGGACTCAGGACTACCTGAAATTCTACAAAGGCAGATTGATTTTTATTAATATTTGATAAATTAACAGGTTCAGTTTGTACAGAGAAATATGGATCATCTGATACGAATGATATCTGGACATCATTAATACTCTGACGTCCTGTGTTTGCAAGCTGTAAACCAACCATTACGGTTTCTCCCTTATCAATAATTCCGTTTTGATTTCCTTCATCATCTCTGATTATTACTTCATTAATTTCCAGGTTGGGGGTATATGCTTCAAATGAGAAATTACTCTTCCTTGCAAAACTTATTTCATCAATTATATCCAGATTGAAATTGAGAATCTCACTATCCGGGCAATCAGGTTTTAGCTTGAAAAGCAATGTGTCTTTTGATTGGATTTCTGAATAATGTGCAATTGCTCCAAAGTATAGGCTATCAGTGATTAAATCGATATAAGGACTTGATGAGGTGACCTTCAGGTAGCTGCCTTGTGCGGATATTTGTTGGTCATTGTACAGCGTAATAAATACTCCCAGCGTTTCAGCAAGATTAACCAGTCCATCGCCATTCCCTAAGATCCTGTTTCCAGATGCGTCACTTAGCGTAAACTCTCTCAACTGCAGGTCTGGAGCAGGATCCATCTCCAGGTCCATTACTAAAAGATTATCTGCTGAAATATCAATCTCCTCAGTAATACTTCTGTATCCCGGTGCTGATACTTCCATAGTATTGACTCCTGGTTCCAGGAACCGATAATAACGGCCGTATAGTTGATCTGAAAAACGATCAGGTAGTTTACCTTGATTATCAAAAACAGGAAAGTCTATCTTCGCAATCACTGGGAATCCGGTAATCTTGTCGGTGACCTGTCCTGTGACACCTGCCCGGCTGGCTTGCCGGAAAAGGGTTTTCATACCCTCAAGGTTTCTTTCGACTACCTGGGGGATTACATCTGCAGGCGGGGTCTGACGGGTCCACATCTCGATGGTGAATGCCTGAGTATTGTGAGTAGCATACATGTAATCGCAGTATTCACCTGCTGTAAAATACCAATCTCCTCCCTGTCGTAATTCATAATGTCCTGTACTTCCACCAACTGGAAAAGTAATAGATTCAGCAATTATATTTCCAAGATAGGTAAAAGCCAATGAATCGGGAGCAGATTCATCTGTGTGGGTCCATGGAAGTAAAACAAGCCTTCCTGAGGTATGATAAGTCAGGCTCATGATGGGGGGATAGAGAGCAGAAAGATCTCTTATGGCCTGGGTCTCTGGCTCTGAAAAGCCATAAGGACCGTGGTTTCCAACAGCAGTATGTTCATATGAGTAATTCCTGTTTAGATCCACCCCATTGTCGTTGGT
Source organism: Bacteroidota bacterium (assembly GCA_030592205.1). Lineage (GTDB taxonomy): Bacteria > Bacteroidota > Bacteroidia > Bacteroidales > UBA12481 > JAUVKA01. Next base: position 20,917 of record JAUVKA010000008.1, read on the forward strand.
GCGACGGATATCCTCTCTGCCATCAGGATTAAGCAAGGGAACATACCATATTTCCATATTATCTATCCACTGGGTAACCTCAGAGTCCGTACCGTAATTATTAACCAGAAAATCAATCTGAAACAGGGTAGCTTCAACACTAAGCACTTCATTGCCATGGTGACAACCCACCATTAAAATGGGAGCTTCATCTTCGTCAGCCTGAGGATTGTCGGATATTTTCAAACAGCAAATGGCACGTCCAAGATTAGAATAGCCAATTGTATCCAGCGTTGTTATTTCAGGGAAGCTATTTGCAAAATCAACCATTAGGTCATTCGTAGCCTGGTAGTTATGATAATCATTATATGATCCTGTTTTCATCCTACTCTCTAACAGTTCCTTAAAACTGTTGGCAATAAATTCTACCCTGATCCCTTCAATGCCAAGATTATCAATCTGCTCAGGTAATGCCAGAACATCAAAATAGGTATCAAGCTTTGAATTATATACTGTGATCCCAGTTGCTTCGATGTTTTTTAGCCGGCTGAAATCCTCAGAATATATCCGGTATAATTTCTGCTCTGGTTCCTGTGCATTGCTGAATGAGATAAAAAGCAGAACCAGTAACATGGATAATAGAAGCTTAATCATTTGCATGGAGTATTAATATTTATCGTAACACATAAAATTAAACTCCCAATATACTAATATACTATTACACTAATATGCTAATATTCCAATATACTAATATACCAATCCACCAATGGACTTGCTCCCAAAACCTGTAGTTACATTTAGTCAGGCTGCATTACTAGAATTTCTATCTATTACAAATGATTTTTGTAAGTTTAACTCCTACATAATATCTTTTCACTATTTCTAAATTATTTTAGCATGAAAACTCCCATTCTGTTCAAAACTGTTATTATCTCAATATTAGGACTGATCCTGTCAGTACACGTATTTGCTGAAAAGGGTACACGCTTGCTTCATGAGCCAGACATTTCAGACGATTTAGTTGTATTTGTTTATGCAGGAGATTTATTTACGGCTCCTATTTCCGGTGGACAAGCATCAGCATTAACTACTAATATTGGCTCTGAATCTGGTCCTAAATTCTCGCCAGATGGAAAATATGTTGCCTTTACTGGTGAATATGACGGGAATAGTGATGTGTATATTATACCAAGTGAAGGAGGATTGCCTATCCGGCTTACCTGGCATCCAGGATCTGATCAGGTGCAAGGATGGACACCGGATGGTGAAGTGTTTTTTAGTTCATCGCGATTTAATCCAAACAGAAGGTCGCAATTATTTACTATCAGTTTGGATGGTGGATATCCTGAGCAATTGCCAATACCGCAAATGGCATTGGCAGACTATTCTCCTGATGGTAACTACATAGCATATAC
>JAUVKA010000351.1 GCA_030592205.1 Bacteroidota bacterium
AAACTGCTATTTATCCCTTTTAAATTAAGATTTGGATTGAAATATTATATAAATGAGGGATACCATAATAGAAAAACCCCATGATTAATTTTTAAGTGCTATCAAAAATGGAATATTCATTCAAGAATCACCAAATATTTTAAACCTGATAAGAAGTTCAGGTCTTTAATTTTGCATGAATCGAGCTTTAGCTGTACGAGTTTTGAGTATTCATGAAAGTGGGGTAGATTATCACAATTGAAATTTGATAATTTTAGAGATTGAAGCTGATTTAGACTTGTAATAAATCCCAAATCTTCTTTCCTTAATCCGGCACCATTGAGTTCCAGCTCCTGCAGCCGATACATTGCAGAAAAGATATTCACCGATTCCAATGAATCCTTTATAGCTATTGTTCTTAAATCAGCTAATTTACCTTTCTCAATAGTTATGCTTGACTGCAATAAGTCTATTTCAATATCTACAGACAAAGCTCTGTGAATTGCCGGATCAGTAATTGTAATATCATCACCCTTACTATATATCCAAATTGGACCGATCCAAATAGATTCACCGTTCGGATAAAGTGCCGATACCATAATGCCATGAGTTCCCGGTTGTAGATTATCTATTTGTACAATGGTATCCTGGACACTAAAGAAGTCTTCATCAGAATAGTAAACCCTATATCCCGAGGGGGTTCCCCATTGATATGGTGGAGACCACAGAATAGAGGAAAAATTGTTGATCTGTTCTACTCGCAATGAATGCGGGGCCTCAAAATCACTATCAGGAATCACCTCAAAAATTGCTTCATTTGCTGAATATTTTCCCCTTATACTATTGTGATCATAAAATCCATCACCAATGCCACCCCAACCCAGATTGAAATGCAGCCTGCCGTCTTCGTCGTATCCATCACACACAAATGCGTGTCCCTTGCCAGCAACAAATATCGGAGTATATTTACCCAAAGACGCATAGATCATTCCAAGCCATCCTTCTTGATCAAAATGGTGTTGCTCTATCTTATAAGCATTGTCGAATCCAAGCTCGTTAAATCCAATTCGCGCCCTTCCTGTTCCTTGTGAGGATGTTTGATATCCATAATTCATTTTGATAAGAATACCCATATCCGATAACATACGACAGATTTCCAAATCATAGCTTAGAGGATAATTTATCATTTCCGGCCAATTATAGCCTGTTGCGTAAGCCGACAAGAGATCATTATTATAACTATGATTTGCATCCAAAATAAAATTGTTCCATTTGCCATAATATCTAATTACTTGACCCATAGCTACAGCAACACAGCCGGCATATACATTTTCTCCGGCATTACATTTGATATTATACGGACAGTATCGATTGAACCAATTATCCTGGTTCCATTTGGTTTTAAGTAAGGGGCCGATAGGAATCTTTGTATTGAGAAAGCCGGATTTCTTATTCTTTTTGGATGGAGCCTGGTGTTCCAGAGCTGATAGAAGCATCATTGCTGCCGGTTGATAGATATCCTCCCGGCTAAAGGTATTCTGTGTAGAATAGGCGGCAATTTTCAACACCCCCTTATCTTGTTGATAAACAATAAAACAAGCTGGATCATCAGATTCAAGGATGATATAATTTCCTGATTTTGTTTCCCTGATAAATTCAAAACCGATCGGAAAATCGGATGGCCGGATAAAGTGGGATTTTAGAAATTCTTCGCCTGATGCCTTGATATTTTGACCAAACCCAGATGAGATCTGAATTATTAGTCCAAATAAAAAACCCAAACAGTATATTGTTATCCTGTGCATCTATTATCCCATAGTTGTCCAGGTTCGGCTGTTAAGTGCTATGTTTCAGGTCCGATGCTCATATAATATACTACTCTTTAACATAAAAATTACAAAATACAGGCTTGGTTTTACTAAATGTGTGCGATCAAGATGTAAGTGCGGGAATTCCAGATTCTCTGATTCTCTGATTCTCTGATTCTCCGATTTATTTGTATTTTGTGTCCGGAAACAATGCATGTCCCCATATGGAAAAGAGTTGTAAGCTGTGCCCCCAATTGTTTTGGGTGATATCTATCCCTGTATTTATCATCATTTGCCTGTTAACAGCTTTGACTTTAGTTATACTTTTACCTTTTGCTTACTTCGGATCGGTAAAAATTGTCAATTCAATAGTTTTTGGATGGTCAAGATTAGTGTTCCTTGTGATGGGAAAACGTCTGAGGGTGCAAGGGAAAAGAAATATCTTAAAAGGAAAACGGTATATTCTGCTGGCTAATCATTCAAGTCTTTTTGATATACTTGCTATTACGGCATTCTACCCGGGTGTTTCCTGGTTTGGCAGGGAGCATTTGTTGAGGATACCTGTGTTTGGGAAGTTACTAAGAATGAATAATTATGTCCCCATGAGGGCTTCAGATCTTCGAAATACCAAGGAAATGATCGCAGAATTGACAGCAAGAACCAAGGGGCATACTGTTGCTATTTTTCCTGAAGGAACCCGTACCATGGATGGTTCCTTTAGTAAGTTTCGGAAAGGTTTTTTGCATGTTATGAAAGCCACCGAACTGGAGATTCTTCCAGTAACTCTGAATGGATTTTATCGGCTTAAACCTAAGAATCGATTTTATATCAATTTTTTGTCGAAGATTGGAGTGGTTGTGCATCAGCCGATCCAGTCGGGAGACCTGATTAACCTGTCAGATAATGAGATAATTGATACGGTCAAGGGTGTTATTGAGTCGGCATACGAACCAATACTGAGCAAATGAAACAGGCGGAAAAATGGGCAGTAATCGTTAATCCCATTGCAGGAAACGACTTTGCAGGAACATACGCTCCAATAATTAGAACAAAGTTCGAAGACCAGGGGATTGAAGCAGAATGGGTATTTACCGAGCGAAAGGGACATGCTTCTGAACTAGCCAAGTCATTTTCAGAGCAGGGTTTCACCCATATCATTGGGGTTGGAGGGGATGGAACAATGAATGAAATTGCTTCTCCTTTGCTTGGTAACACTGAGGTAACATTAGGACTTATTCCTGCTGGTACCGGCAATGATTTCAACCAGATTCTGGGTTTTCCAGATCGATTTGAGGATAGCGATTGGATGAGTTTTTTCAAAGGTCAAACACAAGAGATGGATGTTGGATTTTGTAATTCGATGCCATTCCTTAATGGGATGGGACTGGGATTCGATGCTCAGGTTGCTGCCGAGAATTATGTGGAATCCGGTGAAGTGAAGAAAGGGGGTAAGGGTAAATACATCTGGCATATTTTAAAAACCCTGCTGTTCTTTAAGGAGAAAACAATGATAACTTCCACTCAGGAAGGGCAGATAGAAACAGATTGCTTCATTAATACTATTTCCATCGGGAGGCGTTTTGCAGGAGGTTTTTTTTTAACCCCAAAGGCTATTGCCAATGATGGCCTGCTGGATGTGTGTAATATTAAAAGATTATCGTTGATACAGAGGCTTAAAATACTCATGATGGTTCCCAAAGGAACTCATATTGAGGATAAAAAGGTGCATTATTATCAGACGAAGAAGATGAGCCTTGAATTTTCGGAAAAGGTGCCCTTCCATGTAGATGGTGAGCTCTTTTTTGCCAAAATATTTGATATCAGTTTAAAGCCAAAATCTATAAAAATTATTTTCAATCCAGATGGTAAGCATTTCTTCAAAGTCTGAAGCAAAGAAGAGCTATGTTGCTTTTTTTGATCTGGATGATACCTTGTTAAGTGTAAACAGTGGGAAGATCCTTTTTGGAGAAGCTAATCGTAATGGGCTGATAAGCAGAGGGAATCTGCTTTACGGTCTTTATCTTACAGTATTATACAAATTGAAGCTTGCTCATTCGACAAAGATCATTGAGAAAATGGCATTCTGGTTGAAAGGAATGGAGGAAAAAAAAGTCATAGAGTTATCAGATTCAGTCCTTGATAGGTTCCTTATTAATGAGATCAATAAGGCTATGCTGCATGAATTAGAAACTCATCGCAGGCAGAATGCACAATTGGTTTTGCTTTCCGCAGCCCTTCCTTATATTTGTCTACCTATTGCAAAAAACCTGCGCATGGATGATGTTATCTGTTCTTCCCTCCAGCTGGAAGATGGGATATTTACAGGTTTGCCAGATGGACAATTGGTCTTTGGTTCAGAAAAAGGGAAGCGTCTTAAGGCATATTGTGATCTTCATGGATTAGATTTGGAACAGGCTTATTGCTACGCGGACTCTTTTTCCGATATGCCAGCACTGGAAGCAGTTGGAAATTCAGTTTGTGTACGTCCGGATAGAAGGCTGACTAACATGGCAAGAAAGCACGGATGGAGGATTATTAATGATTAATTATCAATGGTTGGGTGTAATAGGAAGGCATAGGGCTTGTGGCGTTAGGCTTAAGCATAAGGCTAAGTGATTAGGTTTAAGGATATTAGTAGATCAAACGATCCCGGAGCTTACGGTTGCTTAGCTCAGGGACCAAATAACTGAGAAACTGAGTAACTAATTCTAAACCTTTACTAAATTAAAATTGAACAGTTTACAAAAATCTTCCAGCTC
>JAUVKA010000023.1 GCA_030592205.1 Bacteroidota bacterium
CTCCTCATTAAGCTTTTTTTGTGAGTGGGTGATATTTCTACCTTCCCCGGCTTCCCCAAGGCCATAGCCCTTAATGGTGGAAGCAAGAATAACGGTGGGAGCTCCCTTATGATTAACTGCCGCTTTGAAGGCATTGTAGATCTTGAGCGGATCATGACCTCCGCGCCGTAATTTCTTCAGCTGTTCATCTGAATAATGTTCCACCATTTTCAGAGTTTCCTCATATTTCCCAAAGAAATCCTGACGAATAAAATCTCCGCTTGAAATAGTATATCGCTGACGATGACCATCAACAATCTCAGCATGCCTCTTTGCCAGCTTGCCATCTGTATCTTTCTCAAACAAGGGATCCCAGTCTTGACCGTGGAGGACCTTTATAACATTCCAGCCTGCTCCATGGAAAGCAGATTCAAGCTCCTGAACAACAGATCCGTTTCCTCTTACAGGTCCGTCTAAACGTTGAAGGTTGCAGTTAACTACGAAAATAAGGTTATCCAATTCCTCACGAGAAGCAAGGGTAAGGGCACCCATGGATTCAGGTTCATCCATCTCTCCGTCACCGAGGAAAGCCCAAACTTTCCGGTCGGTTTTAGGAATCAAGCCCTTATCTTCCATATACTGATTGAAGCGAGCCTGATAGATAGCCATAATGGGGCCTAGTCCCATGGAAACGGTGGGGAATTGCCAGTAATCCGACATCGATCTTGGATGTGGATAAGAGGACAAACCTCCGCCCGGTTTCAGTTCTCGTCGGAAATTCTCCAGATCAGTTTCTGATAAACGTCCCTCCAGAAATGATCGGGCATAAATCCCGGGAGCACCATGACCCTGGAAATATACAATATCCTGAGGCTGGCCATTGTCGCCACCGCGGAAGAAGTGGTTAAATCCAACCTCATAAAGTGCAGCGCTGGAAGCAAAGGTAGAAATGTGTCCACCGATACCATCCTCTTCCTTATTCGCCCGAACTACCATAGCCATGGCATTCCAGCGAATAATGCTTTTTATTTTTCTTTCCAGTTCACGACTTCCCGGATAGGGGGATTCCTCACTTGCTGGAATAGTATTTAAATAGGGTGTGTTGCCCTGGTAAGTAAAATCTATTCCTTTAATTTGAGACCGGGTTTGAAGGAGGAGAAGAATCTCTTTCGCACGCTCATGACCCTCATTTTCAATAATATAGTCCAGAGATTCTATCCATTCTTTATTCTCAATCTCATGGATTTTGTTTTGTTCCTCGCTATTCATATGCTTTTAACAGTTTTTTTACAAAAATGCTCGTATATGATATACACTCAAAACGCCAGAAGGTTTCCGGCAAAGCAGTAAAAGTTAATTGGACTTAGGGAAAAAGGGTTCGGGACACAAAGGCTCTCTCGATAAATCGGGATCTCCGCTTTGCTCCGAAAGGCTCAAGGCTCAGGGCTCAAGGAAGTTTAAGGTCTTAGGTATTATGTATTCAGGGATACTGATTACTTGAATTATCAGCGAGGCATCAACTGGGCTAATACACGCGAAAAAATCTTTCCCTCTGTTCCCTGAGACAAAATATAAAGGCCTTCACTCGTCACTCGTCATTCGTCACTTGTCACTTTCTTCTTACTTCCGCGGTACAATTCGTACTTATTAAATCTGCATTCGAGGGCTCCGTTGAAGACTTTAATTTTTCTTGATGTTCTGAGTCCGATGAATTTCAGGGCTTCCATATTTGAGCTGATGATCCATGCATCCCATCCTTCAAAATGATGTTTAAGTCGAGTTCCGATTTCTTTATACAGAGGAATAATTTTGTCTATATGGTCCATGCGTTCTCCATAGGGTGGATTGATCATCATCAGACCGCTCTCATCTTTTGATTTAGATTCAAACAAATCCTCAATCTTAAGGGAAATGATGCTCCCTAATCCAGCACGGCGTACATTTCGTTTTGCATTAGTCATAGGTTTTAAATCTATGTCACGACCTAGAATTTTGCATTCAGGAGTAGTAATCCGGGATTCTGCTTCTTCTTTGAGTTTTTTCCAAAGGTCTTCATCAAAATCATTCCAGTTTTCAAAGCCGAAAGAACGTAATCTTCCAGGTGCATAATTTCCCGCAATCATGGCTGCTTCGATAGGGATAGTACCTGAACCGCACATGGGATCCAGGAAGAGGCTTTTTTGATCCCAGCCGGAAAGGATGATCATTCCTGCTGCCAGCACTTCGTTAATCGGAGCTTTGGCTGTATCCAAACGGTAACCCCTTTTACTGAGAGGTACTCCCGAGCTGTCCATGGAGAGAGTACAAAAGGTTTCGGCTATATGTATATTTATCCGAACATCAGGACTTATAGTATCAACAGATGGCCGGATTCCAAACTTCTCCCGGAAAAGGTCAGCTATAGCGTCTTTGGTTTTCAGAGCTGCATATTTGGAATGAGTGAAAGTTTCACTGTAGCAAACAGCATCAATAGCAAATGACTCTTTGAAGGTGAAATATTGATCCCAGGGAATCTTTTTCACCTTTTGGTAAAGGTGGTCTATATTCCTCGCCTGAAAACGGGCTATGGGTTTAAGTATCTTGAGAGCAGTCCGGAGGTGTAAGTTGCTTTTATACAACGTTTCCTGATCTCCCTGGTATTTTACAGCCCGGTTAATGATTTGTATATCAATAGCACCTAAGGCAGTAAGCTCTTTACCCAGGATTTCTTCCAAACCGAAAAGAGTGGTGGCGACCATTTCAAAACTCATAAGAAATCTTTTTTAGGCTTTAAAGGTAGTTAATCGAGATCAAGAAGCTGATCCATTCGTGGTTTTTGAAATTTTCGTAATTTAGATTTTCCAATCAAAGCTGAAGATACCATGTTTTATAATTCCCATATCCACACCTTTATGGATGTTGATGTGCCACGCAAATTTCTGCCCTTGGCCCTGGTAAGATTACTTGCCACAAAAGCGGGAACGGCAATCATAGCAAGGATTCTTAATCTTCTCAATCCCTTTTCCGATAATGATATTTTTGATCGATATGTGAAATTTTTGAAGACCGGTAAGCTTGGCTCTCAGGAAAAAATCTTCCGGCAATGTCAGAAATATTATCCCCGAAATTCCCGTTTTGTGGTTCTACCTATGGATATGAAATTTATGGGGGCCGGGGAAGTGCCCAGGCAATATGAGGATCAGCTTAAAGAATTAGGAGAGCTGGCGCAAAAATTACCGGAAGTGATACCTTTCATGCATATCGATCCCCGAAGGCCGGGAGTACTTGACTTATTAAAGAAGAATGTGGAGGATCTGGGATTCAAAGGGATCAAACTATATCCCCCTCTGGGATATTTCCCCTATGATGAGGATTTATACCCGGTTTATGAATATTGCCAGGCCCAAAATCTACCTGTTGTATCCCACTGCAGTCCTTTCAGTCAGGTTCATTTCCGTGGCAGCAGGAAGGATATGGCTGTCTTGCTGGCAAAATCAAATCATCCTATTGATATAAGGGGGAAGTCGAAAAAGGAACTATCTGATTATTTCACACATCCCTCTAATTATGAACCAATATTGAAAGACTTTCCTAAGCTCAGGATTTGTGCCGCTCATTTTGGTTCTGCTCACTACTGGAATGAATTCCTGACTAATCCTCAAGCCGGGAATAACTGGCTCAGGATTATAAGGGATATGATAGAAAAACATGAAAATTTCTATACCGATATTTCCTTCACCCTGAATAAACGGGCATTTTTCTCCCTGTTAAAGGTCTTGATGTTTGACGAAAAGATCAACAGGAAAATCCTCTTTGGTTCAGATTACTACATGGTAGAGACCAAAACCGATGAGCGCCGTTTCGGTATTGATCTTCGTGCCTTCCTGGGAAGGGATTATTTTAAGCTGATCTCAGTGGATAATCCCAAAAACTTTCTAGGAATTTAGAGCGTAAAATATGGTTTATTGGTTTTCCATTTACCCCTGGTGAAATCAGGAACCTCGATTGATTTACTCCCCTTGGCAATGGAAATTTCCGATAAAGGCCCAATGGATGACATCAGCACCCCGTCGTAAAGACTAAGAGGCAATGCTGTTTTATTCCTGACAGCCTTCACAATCTGATTCAGCATCACCCCGTCGGCACCCCCGTGTCCGCCAAAAATATCTTTGGCAAACCTGTTTTGATATTTCTCATGGTAAGGAGGGAAGGGCTCCCAGCTGTGATATTGAGGACTGACGCCTGTCAGATATACAGCATCCCTTTGCTCATTGTAGATCCCCTTGGTACCCTGAATAGTCCAGCGGTTATCATAGGGCCGAGGTGACTGCATATCAAAATTAATCACAATGGTCTTTCCCATTTTGGTTTTGACTACTGTTGTGACAATATCTCCCTGCTTGTATTTTCTGTCGCCGTTTGGATGGCCGGGAAATTTTCTCTTGAAATACTCATTAATACTAAAGCTATCCGTTGCGGTTGATGTTAGGGTGTCATAGGCATCCCCGCAGTTGATATCCATCCAGCTTATTACAGGTCCCTGTTGATGTGTCGGATACTGAGCCCTATTATGCTCGATCAGGTATTTTGCTCCCCAGCGATCGTTCCCTGTGGCACGATCAAAATACCAATGGTCGATACAATCATGTGAATAGGCACAGTGGGCATGGGTCATTGTGCCCAAAAGGCCTTCACGAATCATGTTCAGCACAGCCAGATTATCCGGACGGAAACTCCAGTTTTCCATCATCATGCATTCCACACCGGTTTCCTCATGTGTATCGATCAGCTCCCAGCATTCATCCAGAGAATAGGCTGCTGGAACTTCAACACAGGTATATTTTCCAGCTTTCATACCTGCTACTGCCATTGGTGTATGCAGGTCCCAGGGACTGGCAATAATCACAGCATCGAGGTCGTCTCTCTGAACCAGTTTTTCATAATCGGTAACTCCCGAATAGCCTTCCGGTTTAGCTTGTCCGTGATCAGTAACGATTTTTTGAGCCGCCTTAAGAGCCACGGGATCAATATCGCAAACAGCAAGTATCTCTACTCCTTCAATTGAAAGGATGTTGTTCATAAGCCCGCGTCCTCGTCCGCCTGTACCAATAAAGCCAAACCTTACAGCTTTTAAAGGACCAGATTTGTCGGTAAAAGCAATCAATGGAAGCGTACCGGCAATTCCCAAACCTGCCATCATGGTTGAATTTTTTCTGATAAAATCTCTTCGATTAATTTTATTTTTCATTTTTTTGGTTTTTGATTATTGCTTATTCAAGGCTTTACCTAGCTCCTTCCATTGTTTTTTCGACATCTTGTTAGCATTAAAAAGACATATACCCTGCGCCCCGGCTTGTTTGGAGTACTCGACCACATCATCCATTTCTTCAGCATCTATCCAAACAGTAAAAATACCACTATAAAATGGGATTTTGCCATTTAGCGCATCAACTCCTTCTTTTGCAGCCTGTCCTACCCAACTCAGCGGTTCAAAATAATATTCATGGTAAATCATCGGCATAAGGGCATCGATTTTCCAATTAACCCAGTCCTGACGCACTAACTGTTTAGCTAGTTTTGGAGTTGGGAAAACCGCAGCCGAAAGCATTTTTCCCTCGGCATGTACAACATCATAAATATCATTGACCAGGTTTGTGATAGAATTATATCTGAATTCCACCCAGTCTTTATTGTTTGCCGGATCCTCTATATCCATTGGATCAATCCCATGTTCTTGCTTGAATTTTTCACGGCATACATCACAATAACAAAAATCAAATTCAGGATATTCTTTGTCTTGATTAAGATCGTATTTAGGCTGTATACCGACAGGTAAGATTACATCAGGGAAGCGAATATAATCAAGGTGAACCCCATCCAGAAATTCCATCTTTGCCAGTGATCGCATTTCTTCAATAAGATATTCGCGGGCCCCCTCACGGTTGGGACACAGCCATTTATATGAGGGGATATAAGGTGGTTTTTCCAAACAGGAAATACTTTCGCGACTTACCTGAAACCATTCGGGGTGTTCTTTTTCAAGATTTCTTCCTCCATGGATTTTGGTGGTTGGGATCCAAACGTGTACGCTAAGGCCTACCTTTTTAGCGATTTTCACTTTATGAGCAAATTCCTCCATAGGTTCTCCGCGAAGGAGTATCAAAAGGCCATCGATCCCTGAATCCTTTATCAATTGGAATTGTTTCTCCAATTTTTTATCCTTCACATCTCCTCTTAAGTACATCCATGCCCAATCGTATGTTTGTTTTGAGGAATATATAGATTGATTATCTTGTGAGATACATTGGGGACTGATTAAAAACAGGATCCCAAGCAGTAAAAGATGATGTTGTTTCATAATCTTGTTAATCGCTGTGGTTCTAAAAATACTAAATTAAATGATCTCTTTTTTCGACTGGTCTGTCATTGCCATACTTTTGATTTTTTCCCTTGGCATTGGACTGTATTTTTCCAAACAATCCTCTGGTCAGGGTACAGTAGGCTATTTTGCAGCCGGAAGAAATCTTCCCTGGTGGGCCATCGGTTTGTCGAATACAGCCACTTACCAATCAGGCGCAGGAGGATTTGTAATGCTGATCCTGACTTTCGGATTGGTAGGGAATTGGATATGGTGGGCCAGTTGGATAATATGGATGCCGCTCGTGGCTATTATCTGGGCACCCATGTGGCGGCGTATGAAAATAAGCACAACTGCTGAACTGATCACTCTGCGGTATGGTGGCAAAAAGGCTCTGGTTGCCAGAAAATCATATGCCTTTATCAGCTGCTTTGGTTTTGCCGTATTATTAATTGGCTATATCACGGGGTTTTTTGTCAAAACCCTGGCCCCGATCATAGAGCTCTCTGAGATTCAGGTCCTGATCGTTCTTGGAGGCATTGCGGTTATTTATACCATGTTTGGGGGGCTTACCGGGGTTGTTTATGTTGATGTTATGCAATTTTTTTTCCTGCTGGCAGGAAGTTTTCTGTTCCTGTTTTTTGCAATGGATCAGGCAGGCGGATTGCATACGGTGGTTGAGAAGGTTACAGCTATCCGTCCCGATGCCTTGAAAATAGTACCGCCCTCTGAATCTTTTGGTATACCCTTATTGCTCATTCTTCTGCTCCAGGGATTCTTTTTTGCCGGTTCCCCAACCGCTGGCGAAGGGTCAACAGCCCAGCGGTTTATGGCAGCTAAATCTGAAAAGGAAGCAATGAAAGGTCAGCTTTTTAATACCTTTCTTGCCCTGTCGTTGAGGACGATACCATTGATAGGAATCGGGATTATATGTATGTCGCTTTTTATTACCCGAGATATGGCTGGTGGGATGGGTCAGGTTCCTGCCGGAATGACTGTCCTGGATGACCCGGTACATGCATGGGGCAGTCTTATCAACTGGACCAATATGCCTAACGGTCTGAGGGGTTTTCTGATTGCCATTGAGGTGGCGGCTTATTTGTCGACTTTAAGCACCCTCATTAACTGGGGTAGCAGCTTTGTTGTTAATGATCTCCTGCCGAAGAAGATGCTAAAAACTAAAAAACAGCAAATAAGAATCAGTCGCCTAAGCACCCTGCTTCTTTTCATCGGCTCGGGATTCGTAGCAGTCCTGTTTGTGGAGAATATGGTTAGCTGGTTTGTGTTTATTAATTCTGCAATGGTTGTCTTTCTTCTTCCCCTTTCCTGGTTCCGCTTCTTTTGGTGGAGATTCAACGGATGGGGTGAGCTGGCAGCTATTATTCTCGGACTGCCGCTTTCCGTGCTCGTATGGTTTGTGATGGACTATCAGGATAAATCGATGTGGCAGGGCCTGGCTATCTTGTTTGGACTAAGTTTTCTGGTTTTGATCCTTATCACCCTTCTCACTCCCCCGGAAGATAAAAGGCAGCTTAAAATATTTTATGATCGTTGTAAACCCATTGGCTGGTGGGGCCCGGTTCATGATCGTTTAGGAGCTAAAGAAGTACCCAAAAGCCGTAATTTGCTAATCAATTCTGTGCTTGGTATTGGCACATCTTTGGGGCTGGTTTTATTCACTAATGCATTATTTGCCGGAGAAACTCTGGTCTTGATCCTGGGTATAATATTAACTCTTGGATTAGGCTTCCTTCTGATTAGGAGCTTGCAGCATAAATCCGTAAATTTCACTGATAAGTAAAATATTATTATGGCTAAAATCTATTATGTTGGCGACTGGGCAATATTAACCGGTCCGGTGTTTGCTGAGAGTCCTTTTCAGTTCGCTCCAAAAGGGCTGGAAATATTTAATTACGGGGTATGGCTTAAGAATGCCCTGGAATCGGATGGAAAACATGAGGTCAATTCGGTAGCTTCCTGGGATTTCTATAATATGGGTCCGGGAGATTATGAAAAGATCCTGGACGAATATGATGTGCTGATCTTCAGCGACTTTGAGTCTAAGCTTTTTCAGCTTTCCCCGGAGTTTTTCGACCGGAAAAAATTTGGGAAAGGGATCCTGACCTTTCCCGATCGTCTGAGGCTGACAAAGGAGGCAGTTGAGGGTGGTACCAGTATGATGTTTATGGGTGGTTGGTATTCCTTCACCGGGGAAAATGGAAAGGGAGGATGGGGCAGAACAATGCTCAAGGATATTCTTCCTGTGAAATGCCTCGACCATGAGGATCTTGTTGAAAGTACTGAAGGTTATTTTCCAAAGCTGACCGAAGAGGGAGAAAAATCATTCAAGAATCTTATTTTAGAAGATATTCCTCCCATTCTGGGATATAATCAAACCATAGAGATTGATGAAGGGCAGGTTCTTCTTCGTGTGGAGGCAACGGGTGATCCTCTTGTTGCAATCAGACAAACAGGAAAAGGCAAAGTGATTGCTTATATGTCTGACCCAGCACCGCACTGGGGATTGAATTTTGTTTACTGGAAGCATTATAATGAGTTTTGGGTGAGTTGCCTCAATTTGATATTGTAAGTTGTTGGTTGCAAGTTACGGGTTACGGGTTCCGGGTTACGGGTTCCGGGTTGCAGGTCACTGGTTCCTGAGGTCCCTGAACTTGTCGAAGGGTCGAAGCATCGAAGGGCCGATTAACTGTATAACCGTGTAACCATATAACTGCGTAACTGATAAAAATGCTAGTCGGCACATCACAAATAGATATTACACCTTTATTGGGCATTGAACTGTGTGGTTTTGCCAATCGGTCGCAGCCCTCGGATCATGTTCTTGATCCTCTCTTTGCCCGGATTATTTGTCTTGAAGCTAATGGGAAACGCATTCTTCTGATTAACCTTGATCTGATTGGAGTTGAAGGGAGTTTTGTACATAGGATGAGATCAGAATTAAAATTTTGTTTTGATATTCCCGAGGATCACATTCAGATTTTTGCCACTCATACTCATAGCGGTCCTGGAACTGTTCAGCTGAATTTTTGTGGAGAGTATGCACCTGACTTTCTGGATATCCTGGGGGACAAGATTATTCAAGGCTGCGATATGGCCCTGAAAGATCTTGAATCTTGTACAATAGAATTCCAGGAAGGATTGCTTGAGTTGGGCAGGAACAGACGCAGCGAATCAGATTACCCCCAAAGAACTCGCCTTGGGATTATCAGTTGGATAAAAGCTGATGAAGATCTGAAAGCGCTTATGGTAAATTACGCTATGCATCCGGTTTGCATGGCGGGAACAGGTATCAGCGCTGACTATCCGGGATGTGTTTGTCGTAATATGCAAGAAAAATTACCGGGAAACCCTCTGGTGATGTTTGGACTGGCAGCAGCCGGGGATATTGACCCGCCTGGTGTTGGTGTGAGTGATGAGCAGATGAATGATTGGGGTAGTAAGTTAGCTGATGTGGCTCTTGCTTCAATAATTAGTGATGGTAGCAAGAAGATTTTGTTGGATACATCTGTAGTCAGGATGGAATCCAGATTAGTTGAAATTCCCCTCCGATCATTGGACCCTGAGGAGATTGATCAGTATGCCGATAGATATCTGGCTGACAGGAAATGGAACGATGAGTTCGGCTCGAGTTTTTCTTTGGCTGTTCAAAAGTGGAGAGCGGAAATGAAGAGGAGGGTTCTCTTGGGCCCCTATTCCAGTAAAAAAATTGAATTGAACTGTCTACTTATTGGACGGGTTGCTTTACTTTTTGTTAATGCTGAGCTATTTTCTGAATTCGAAAATCTTGTTCGTTCAGAGATCGATATTCCACTGATGGTGATTTCCTGTGCTAATGGTCTTGAAGGCTATCTACCTGACAGGAAAGAGTATGTACTTGGGGGCTATGAAATTGAGACGGCTATATTTTTTTATAATTCCTTTTTACCTGAAGCGAGATCCCTTGAAATGCTTGTACGAGAATCGCTTAAACTAGTGAAGGGTGTAATAGCAATTAATAAATAATCAATTCAGGAATACAGAGTTACTCTACCTGCAATGTTTTATCAAAATAGGGTAAAATTGAGGTTCTGTGGGATACAAACAGGATAGTGGTTTTTTCTTTCAGGCTTTGCAAAACCTCCATGATCAGTTTTTCGTTTTCAGGATCCAGGGAAGATGTGGCTTCATCCAGAATTAGCAGCTGTGGTTTTCTCAGCAAGACCCGGGCCAGAGCCAGGCGCTGCCTTTCTCCACCTGAAAAATAGTATTGATAATTGGCAATTATGGTGTCGAGTTTGTTAGTCTGTTTTTTTATCAGGGATTCGGCATTTACCAGTCGCAATACTTCCCAAATTTGGTCATTTGTGACATGTTCATCACTGTCCCATACCAGGTTTTCATGTATTGTTCCATCGATGAAAAAAGGATCTTGTGGCAAATACCCTATGCTCTTTTTCCATTGAGATAATAGCTTATCATCAAGGCATATGTCATCTACAAAAATCTGTCCATTATCAGGTTTTTGTAAACCCGCAACCAGGTCAATCAGGGTAGTTTTTCCTATGCCTGACTGTCCGATTATTCCTGTAAGTTTTCTGGCCGGAATAGTTTCGTTGAAGTCAGAGAACAGTTTTTCTCCGTCAGGATAAGCAAAATGCATATTCCGGATAGTAATTTCCTTTTTAAGAATAACATCTTTTTTTGGATCCGTTGTTGGGAAATTCCGTTTCACAAACTGTTCATCAAGATTTATTACAAGTCGTACAGAGGCAATATTGGAAAAGATGTTATTCAGGAAATTGTTCACATTAACAAATTGCGGCAGAATACGGCCAAAAAGAATGATTAGTATAAAAAAGGAGGAAAGAGGAACTTTATCGATCTGGTAACCCAAATATACAACAGCAACAAGAACAATTATCCCAACCATCCTATAAATCAATTGAGGAAGTGTATAATTCTTTTTTAGCTTGTATTGGAGATTGAGGAGGTTTTCATTGGCATCATTGAATTTCTTGTAATAAAACTCTTCTGAACTGTGAACTTTGGCAATCTTAACCGTCAGCCAAAAATCATCAATATACTTTAGCAGCTTGTTAAAAGTAGAAACCTGTTCAGATCCCAGAGTCAAAGCTATCTTGAGGAAGCGTCTTAGAAAAATAAAAGCCAAAAGGCCTGTCCCTAAAACCAAACTGGTAAATTTTACGGAAACCATAAAAGCAAAAAAGACATGGGCACCAACAATAATAATACGTGTGAGCATTTCCAGATAGAAATAGTAATAGTTGGTTAGTTTGGGGACTTCCTCCGTCAAAACCTGCAGGTGATTATGCTTGCTTTTACTATTTAGTGATTTCCAGTCGCTCAGAATGATCTTCCTGAAAAGTCTTCTTCGTATCTGGTACGAGAATCTTTCCTGGTACTTGGATTGATATATAGATTTCCAATAAGTTAGACAGGCAATTAAAACCAGAAGGATTACATAAGCCAGGAGTACGACTTCCAGGCTCAGGGTGATACCGGTGCGTTCCACTATTGTGTTGAAGAACTGAACCAGTTGATTAGAACTGTCGGGTTCTCCAATTTCCATAAGCTGGAGGAAGGGTATTAAAAGCGCAATAGAGAATCCCTGGTTAATACCAAGCAACAAAGTAAGTATGGATAAAAAGAACAATTTCCAGGGATGATACTGAAAAAGCAGACGAAAACTACGGATGACAAATAGGTTGTCTTTCATATAAACTGGTCATCAATTTTTATCAACCCAGGGTTCTTGTTGCCTTTACCAATATCCATCATGACAATTTCATCCTGAATTTGTCCGGATATTACCTCTTTACTTCTGATGAATTTATCCATTTACACAATCAATTAATACTGGAAAGATGGAACAAAAATAATGCATCTTTAATAATAATGCAATTGAATACTACTGAATATAGGCAAGAGGCGTAAGCATTATATTTGAGCAAGGTGGATCTTTAACTATTATCAGAAAGTCTGAAGCATAGCTGATTAATCCGGTTTTTTTCATAATTTTAGAAAAAAACCAGTTATGCGAGGGACTCTAATTCTGCTTTCCATTTTACTTTTACTATGGATAGGCGGATCAAGTTACTGGTATGTTTGCAAGATAAATGGCCATTGTAATTCGGAGCAAATGCTTACTGGGAATGAAGATTCGGAGGATGAAACCCTGACAATTAATGAAGCTGAAAGCCAGGATCCTGAACCGAAAGAATCGGAAGCTGAAGTTAAAACTGGACCAGGTACCCTGATAGATTCAGTAGCATTGGCTGTTGAATATTTGCAAAAGGCTCCATCCAGAGCCATCTTTTTTGCTTATGCAAAATATGAAACAGACTTATCTGAAGATGACAGTGAGTATTTCGAAATGTTACGCATTTACCTGGAAAATGAACCGGACAAGAAAATATATGTTACTGGCCATTCAGATACTAGCGGGACTCCGGAGGGGCTTATATATGCCAGTTACCAGCGTTTGCTTTTTATTACCAGAGCTCTGGTGAATGCCGGTATTCCAGAGGCGCGGATGCAATCAAAAAGTCTGGGAGAAGGATTTCCTGCTGAATCTAATCTAAGCTCTGTGGGGAGAGCTAAAAACCGTAGAGTGGAAATTACCATCAGAAACCCATTTTATCATGAATGAACTGGCATCCGACCTATTTTTTATTATCATAGTATTGGTGGTAGCTGCCACCCTGGGAATTTTGATCGGGTATCTGATAGGATTGTTCAAAAAGAAAAAGGCTGTTGAGCCTCTGGAAGATCGAATTACTGATTTGGAAAAGGAATTATCCTCATGTAGAGCTCAGGTTAGTGAATTGGAAACCAAAGCAGATAATCTTCGCAAGAACCAGAAAAAGAAAATTGCCGAATTAAAAAAAGAGCTTTCTTCCTACAGAGATGAGAAGATGGAGTTAGAAGGAAAAGTGAAGGATTTGATGAAGGCTATTGAAAAAGTCAAAGCAGAAGACTCTGAAACAGATTTTGATTCTGAACAAGCCAAAGAAATATTAATAAAAGGAGCCAGGTTTACCAATTTAAAAATTATAGAGGGAATCGGATCAAAAATTGAACAAATCCTGAAACGTGAGGGCATTGATACATGGATAAAATTATCATTTGCAAATTCGGATGATATCCGTTCAATTCTCATTAGCAAAGGTGGTAGTGCATACCGGGTACATGATCCCGAATCCTGGCCTCATCAGGCTAAAATGGCATCTGAGGGTAAGTGGAAGGAACTCAAAGATTATCAGGATAAATTGGCTGGTGGAAAATAGAAATGGTCAAGTATTGAAGTTTATCTGTATACATCATAATTTGGAGGAATATTTATGGAATCTTTAATCAGATGGGTAAGCTGGATTTTGATATCATTATCCGGTGTAGCCTTTTTATTTGCCGTTCTCACTTCTGTTACTGATTTGAGAGTTATGGGATTATCCCCAGAGAGCTATTCGCGTGCCTGTTCAAATTTGGCGCTTCTGGCAATAGCCTTATGGTTTGCGGGGATTAAAAAGGGTAGCACGAAGGACTAGTCTTATTGAGCAAGTATATTCGGGTTTAGTTGTTAACCCAAGCAGAAAACAATCTGCTGGAGTTAGCCTCCAGCTTAGTGGATGAATTTCTTCATTTTATCTGCTGGGAATGATTTTCCATGGCCTGGATATTTTCCCCCAGGTTGATATCCCTTTTGGGACTCCTGCATCAACCATGATCATTCCTTCTTCCTGTATCAAATAGCAATGATTCAAGCCTAGCTGAATATCGTATATTATTGGTTTCATAGTATCATTATCATTGGTTTCTTGTCCAAATGATGAAACTACCAGCAAGATCATGTTCCAGCCTCTATTGTCTGGTTAGGACCATAACCATTTCTGGGTCCGCGGCCCTGACCGTCGCCACGGCCACGGGGTGCATTTGATGATCTTTCAGTATTGATCAGGGTTTGAAATAGCTTAAATAAGTGTTCTTTTTGATCATCATTACAGATAGCCTTCATGCCAAGGTATAATTCAATGGTTACCTGTTTCAGTTCCTGATGCTTTTCTCCAATATTTTGGGATATTTCATCTAATATTAACTCGTCCGGTTCATTTTTTCCCAATTCGTTAATCAGGTCTTTCCGGTTGAAATCCAGATCTCTACTTATCCAGTTGGCCTGGCGATTAAATTTCTGGTTTAAAATTCTGAACTGCTCCTGTTGATCTGCATTAAGATCCAGTTCTTCAGTAAAAAAGCGGGTTCTCTGATAATCCGGAATTCCTTCTCCGGAAACTTCTGCAGGTTCCTGAATTTGGTGTTGTCCCCCCAGATGCCTGACCAGAGTGAAAAGGGTTCCGGCATTAGTAGCAAGCAGGAAAAGAACCAGCCAGGGCAAAATTCTATATATCCAATTATTTTTCATTTTTCTTACTTACTGTTAAAAACCCATTAAAAATTGTTCAAGTGGTTCCTGGTCCATATCATTTACAAGGGACTGGAGTTCACTGATAGCCTTATAATGTTGGTTTTCTCCTACGATAAGGCTTTTCCCCAAACCGATTCCCCCAAATACGCCAAGCAATAATACCAGTCCTGCTGCAACAGCTTGTATCCAGCGAAAGGAAGGGAAAAGGCGGGTTGGCAATACCTTCGATCCAAATTCCAGTTTGGCCATGACCCGGGTGTATAAAAAGGGATCCGGCTTAATTTGCTTTTCTACCTGAATGATATCAAGGGTAGTTTTTAAATGCTCTGCAAAATTATGGCAATCGCTGCATGCTTCCAGGTGCCGGGCAATATCCTTTTGCTCTTGCTCCTCAAGGCCTCCCTCCAGGTAAATCATTAGTTTGCTATGGCATTTTTTACATTCCATTTGGATTGCTTTTTATAGTTAGACACTAATTATTATTAAAACTTGCGATCAACACATCTTCTTGTAGCATTCCCATAATTTCTTCTGGAGGTTTTTCCTGGCCCTAAACAGCAGGGACTCCACGGAGGAAATGCTTATTTCAAGAACCTCAGCAATTTCCTTATATGACAGGTCGTCGTATTTGCTAAGTACAAAAGCCTTCCTTTGATTTTCCGGTAATGAGTCCAGGGCTATGTGAAGAAATTTTGCCCTGTCCTTGTTTTCCAATTCCTTATCCGGTGCTACCTGTTTTCCCTGAATTATCTCCCTAACAGGTTTTTTTGGTCCATTACCATCCGACTGATAATCCAAACTCTGAGTATTTCTGTGTTTTTTCTGATCGCGCAGGTAATTCATTGAAAGATTAACGGTAATTCGGTAAATCCAGGTCGACAAACCTGATTCACCTCTGAATTGATCCAGTGAACGGAAAATTTTGATAAAAACTTCCTGGCTCAGATCACGGGCATCTTCCTCGTTTTTAACGAATCCACGAGCTGTACTCAGCACCAGTCCCTGGTAGGTATCCACCAGGTTCTTAAATGCGCCGGAATTATTGGCAGCCAGGTTCCTTATCAACTCTTCCTCTTTCATTCCGCAATTTTCCTTTTGTAATTTGACACAGGAATTTCACAAAACTTGTGTCAGGTAAATTGAATAAAATTACTAGTCTTAGCTGAAAAAGCGACTCGAATTAGTTAAATTAGTGGTTAATAAGTATAAAACTCCTCATGAATCCCAACCTGGTTATTCAATGTGAGCATTTGATTAAGCACTTTAGTCAGCTGAAAGCGGTTGATGGCTTGAACCTTGAGGTAAGGCAGGGTGAAATATTAGGTTTTCTTGGACCTAACGGAGCAGGAAAGTCAACCACTATAAACATGATCTGTGGATTGCTGAGACCGGATAGCGGATCGGTGAAAATTCTTGGGAAAGATCTCAGGAAGTTTCCAGCCATGCGGCATAAGATTGGATTATGCCCTCAGGAAAACATTTTCTGGCCCAAGCTCACCGGGCTTGAGCAACTTCAGTTTATAGCCAGAATGTATGGGATTGGGATGAGAGAAAGCAGGGAGCGGGGCAGACTACTGCTTGATCAGCTGGGTCTGGCAAGAAAAGCCAACAGGGTTACGGCCAAATGGTCAGGGGGGATGAAACGCAGGTTGAATATTGCCCTGGCCCTGATTCATGATCCGGAAATACTTATCCTTGATGAACCGGAAGCTGGGCTGGATCCGCAAAGCAGAATGATGGTGCGGGAATTTATTAAGTCATTTATCCCTGATAAAACCGTTCTGCTTACAACCCACAATATGGATGAAGCAGATCGGATGTCCGATCGAGTGGCAGTTATTGACAGGGGGAAACTTATTGCTCTGGGAACTCCTGTAGAGCTGAAATCTTCTATTGGAGGAGGAAAGCAAATCAGAGAAGTAGTGATCAGGGAAAAAACACTTGAAGATGTGTTTATCCAGTTA
>JAUVKA010000350.1 GCA_030592205.1 Bacteroidota bacterium
TCCCTTTTTTTAGCAGTCATATCCGGCTCGAAAATATGCTCAACTTTTCTTCCTGAAGTAATATCGTCCTTTGTCCACCAACCAATCTCAATCCCCGCCAGGTATGCAGCCCCCATGGCGGTGGTTTCAACGATTTCCGGTCGTTCAACCGGCACATCCAGGATATCTGCCTGGAATTGCATGAGGTAATTATTTGCAACTGCTCCCCCATCGACTTTCAGACTTTTTAGTTCGAGCCCTGAATCCTTAACCATTGCCTCCAGAACGTCCCTGGTTTGGTAAGCCAGTGATTCAAGGGTTCCTTTTACCAGGTGGGCAGTTGTTGTATCCCGGGTTAGTCCAAAAATGGCACCTCGTGCATACATATCCCAGTATGGTGCACCAAGCCCTACAAATGCAGGTACTACAAATACCTCATCGGAGCCTGCAGCTTGTTCAGCTAAAGTTTCAGATTCTGGAGCACTCTTGATAAGCTTAAGTCCATCGCGCAACCATTGAATAGCCGCTCCCGCAATGAAAACACTGCCTTCAAGAGCATACTCGGGCTGATTCGTTGTGGAACAGGCCAGTGTAGTCACCAGCCCGTGCTCAGAACGGAACATTTTCGACCCGGTATTTAAAAGCATGAAGCAACCTGTACCGTAAGTATTCTTAGCCATCCCAGGCTCGAGGCAGGCTTGTCCGAAAAGGGCAGCTTGCTGGTCGCCCGCCAATCCGCAAATTGGTATGTTAAGGTCGTCAATAATCAATTCTCCAAAATCTGAGGCTGATGGCAGCACTTTCGGCAGCATAGATGAAGGTACTCCGAGTGCATTGAGGAGGGTTTCGTCCCATACCAGCTGCTTAATATTAAACAACATGGTGCGGGAAGCGTTGGTATAATCAGTAAGATGTGATTTGCCTCCACTGAGTTTCCACACCAACCAGGTATCCACAGTTCCAAAAAGCAGATCGCCCTGATCAGCCTTTTTCCTGGCTCCCTTCACATTATCAAGAATCCATTTTATTTTGGTAGCAGAAAAATAGGCATCGATTACCAGGCCTGTGGCAGTCTTGACATGTTCCTCAAGCCCTTGGCTCTTGAGCTCCTCGCATATAGGAGCCGTTCGCTTGTCTTGCCATACGATTGCGTTATAGACTGGTTTTCCTGTTATTTTGTCCCAAACAATTGTTGTTTCCCGTTGATTAGTTATGCCAATTGCTGCAATCTGACTCAAGTCTGTGCCAGCCTTAGCAAGCACTTCTTCAACCGTTTCCCATTGAGAGTTCCAAATCTCCTCAGGATCATGCTCAACCCATCCCGGATTAGGAAATATTTGTGTGAATTCCTTTTGGGCGATTGCCACAATTGATCTTTCTCTGTTGATTAACAGAGATCTGGAACTGGTAGTCCCCTGGTCGAGAGCTAAAATATATTTCTTTTCCATCAGGATTATTTTTTCAAGTAGATTGTATCCGTTGACAATTGTTTTGCAACGGCTATAAGTACAATTACCCCAATTATCCCCGATACAATGAAAAACCAGGGACCATAGATCTGATCAAATAGTGCTCTGTACATCAGGGCTCCATAAATTCCACCTAATACTGGACCAATTACCGGCACCCAGCTGTAGAGCCAGTCTGATCCGCCTTTTCCGGCAATTGGGAGAAGAGCATGGGCAATCCTTGGTCCCAGATCACGGGCAGGATTGATAGCATATCCGGTGGTACCTCCCAAGGAAACACCAATAGCTACAATCAGGAAACCGATAATCAGTGGATTCAGCCCTTCAGTAAACTCATTGGCTCCAATTGAGAGGATGGCTGATACCAAAACAAAAGTTCCAAATATTTCACTGAGTAAGTTGGCCCAATAAGATCGGATGGCAGGACCTGTGGCAAATACCGCCAGCTTTAGAGCAGGATCTTCCGTTTTACTCCAATGAGGAAGATAGTGCAGCCATACCATTACAGCTCCAATAAAACCTCCAATCATTTGGGCAAGTATGTAGGTTGGCACCAAAGACCAGGCAAAATCCCCTCGAACGGCCAGTCCCAGTGTAACAGCTGGATTTATGTGGGCACCGCTGACACTGCCAACAGCATAAATCGCCATAGCTACAGCCAGGCCCCATCCAACAGTAATAACGATCCAACCACTATTTTCAGCCTTGGACTTTTTTAAAACAACACCCGCAACAACTCCATCACCCAATAATACGAGTAGAGCGGTACCAACCATTTCAGCAATAAAATTGGACATAAAAACAGGTTTAGATTAATCCATTAAATCAGGTAAGAACCTTACAAAAAATCTGTTCTACAATGTACAAAATGATGGGGAAATGGGAAAATATAAGGCAAAGGGCAGGAAGGCAGAATGTTAGTACGGTAGTACGCTATTGGATTCCCGCTTCCGCGGGAATGACTGCCTTTACGAACATTGCTTAAGAATCAATAAAGAGGTCATTCCTGCGGAAGCAGGAATCGCCAGGCATTTCGCAGAGCCACTATGGTGAGCTTCCAACGCCTTCTGGTCCCTTTTTACCTGCTTCGGAACTGAAACTGATAATACCCTGTGGCCTCACTGCAGGACAATTCTACTGACCACTTTCCTGTGAAACCAGGATCTTCTAATTCCATCAGGCAGAAGGATTGCTGCCAATTTTGATCCTGGCCTGGAATTATTCTGAGTTCTTTCAGGACTTTTTGATCTGGTTTGAATAGTTTGATTTTGAGACTGCCTTCTTTTACCTGGCCAATAATTCTGAAATAAATATCGGAGTAATCTTCTTCAACATTAAAGGTAAACCGCTTTGATATACTCAGATCTTCCATCTTCTTGCTGAGCCGCATACTGGAATTTCCATTATATCCCGCCCTGACCATAAAACCTAATTCTGGCATCTCATGGAGTAGTAATGGTTCAATTTCGTCTACCTCAACATATCCTTTCTCAAGCTGCCTGAGTTCTCTCAATTTCCTGAACTCTTCTTCTTCCTGCGCTATCGCTGCTGTGCTACCCAATATCAGGAAGCCAAGAAAAATTAAGCCATATTTGTAAAGTGTTTTCATTGTTTTACATACAATCACAGTACAAAAATAATTCCTTAACACCAGAAAATGCGTTAATGACTGGTTAACTTCGGGTTAATGGGGAGGATAAGACGAAAGACGAAAGACGCAAGACAAGTAAGATGTAGAATGTAGAATGTAGAATGTAGGATATAAGATTTAAGATTTGAAAAACTGTCTTTGAGTATCCATATCTGAGGTATTTGGGTTCCTTCAGTTTCTATGATATATTAAAAAACCTACGGTAGGATTGTATTTGTGCACGTCGCCAGTTTTTATCTCTTAATTTCCCCAAGGTTTCAGACCTAATACTTTTATAAAAAATCGAATTTATTAGTGTGACAAAATAAATCCACAATTTAAGCAAGCCAAACCGAATCACTTTTTGTATTGTAACCCAGCGACCCCTGGAAAGATTTCGGTTAATTCTTTTAATGAATCGTCTGGAAACGTGAGAATCAAACTTTTGAATAGACTCAGGATGCTGGAAGGTATGGCTGATAAGGGATAACCAGGCTTCTAGTTTTTTTCGATAGTAGTGAAATTCATTGCCTAGTTCATTTACCGAAGTTCTCTTGCTTAGCAGATAAATATCGTAAAAATCCCTTAGTGCTGCCTGCCCATAATAATGGAAATGGTTATCGATCTGGCTGTGCAAGAAATTGTGCATTGCTCTGTTTTTCTCTGAAGGCACATGGTATTGCACCAATCCTCCAATAGATTTTTTTTCATTAAAGATTTTAGAGGCCGAAAAGCGTTTTGAATGCTGATATTTCACAAGGTTTCGGTGGATCTCAACGTATACTACTCCCCCATTTTTTTTCAGAGCTGGATAATGTTTAACTTTATTAAAGTTCTTTGTTCTAACTAATTTATCAGTTTTATAACCGTCTTCTATTAGCAGCTCTGCCGTTTTTAGAAAATTCTTCTCCTGCACAAGGAAATCAATATCCCCAATCATTCTTTCTCCGGCATCTGAATATAAACCATCGATAAGGTTGGCACATCCTTTTAGAAATATTGGTTTGATATTATTCCTTGACAATAACTCTGTAATATCTCTTAGCTGGTATGTTATTTTTATATTCCGCTCAAAATTCAGATTATAAAAGTACTCCAGGTATTGTATCAGTTCTTTTGGTAATTCATTGAGAAGTCCGGATAACTTAAATCTCAAATAAACTGCAGGAACCATAAAATGACCACTAGCCATTCTAACAAACTTCTCCCAGGGGAAATCCGGTTTAGAAACCTGAGTAAATACTTCATTCTTTTCTGCCTCGTTATCTGGAAGAGTGTGGCATTTACCAATGAAATAGTACATCTTCTTAGGATCCATTCGCTAGAATTTTATTGATGGCCGGGATAGAATTAGTTGCAGTAACTGAGCCTATAAATAAAACAAGGCACACTATAAAAGTATGCCTTGTTTTATTAAGAAGAAAATATTTTAAAGTTTACAAAACAGGAATTCTTGTTTTATATACTTTTTGTCCATCAACA
>JAUVKA010000284.1 GCA_030592205.1 Bacteroidota bacterium
ACATAGCAGGAATATAGGTGGGATTCACAAGTCTGGCGAAGTGCTTCCCAGAGAAAAAAGTTGGGCTTGTTGTTGTAAACCTGTAGATCTGACCTGATTTTTCATGAGATGTATCAAATCTCAATTCATATCGCAGGAACAACACGATAAGTAATATGCAGCTCAGCGCCAGACTTAAGCCTATGACTTTTATGAAATTGAGGAAGGGTCTTTTTTGAAGATTTCGTAGAACAAATCTAAGTGTCATAGAAATCAAAAATAATAAAGCACGGCTTATTATCTAGTTAAGAAAAGTTAATTAAATGGTTCGTTTCTGAGGTGTTGATTACGACTTTTCCCTGTGCATGCCCTTCGTTCAAGTAGCGCATGGCTTCGGCGGTCTTATCAAGTGAATACGTGCTTTCGATAAGTGGTTTTATTTTGCCATCTCCTGCTTGTTTTGCGAGAAATTCCAAATCCTTTTGGCTTGATTTAACTGTGAGTGTATGCATTTTCCTCGAGCCAAACGACATGAAACGACCGAATACAATAGACCTGAAAATTTGTGACAATGCTCCACCGACCATCACATATATTCCTCCGGGATTTAACATTCGTTTATAGGCAGAAAGCCGACAGTTCCCGTTGATAGCTACAATAAGGTCGTATGTATCACCGCTTTTGGGAAAGTCCTCTTTTGTATAATCAATCACCTTATCGGCGCCAAAGGAAAGCGATTGCTCCACATTTCTCGAACTGCATACAGCAGTTATTATCGCACCGTAGTATTTTGCAAGTTGAACAGCAAAGGTTCCCACTCCGCCGCTACTGCCGACAATCAACACCTTTTGTCCCTGTTGAATGTTTCCCTTGTCTCGCAATGCTCGTAGAGCTGTCGTTGCTGCCACAGGCAAGGCAGCTGCTTCTTCGAATGAGATGTTTGCTGGTTTAAGTGTTAATGCTTTTTCCGGAGCCACAGCATATTCTGCAAAACCACCGGATCCATGATCAGAAAGGTCTCCGATGACTTCATCCCCTGGCTTAAACTGTCGAGTATTGTTGCCAACCGATTCTACCCTGCCCGCTATATCGGCTCCAAAAATCCTAAGCTTTGGTATCATTCCCATTTTCATGGAACGGTAGTCCATTGCATTGACCGATACTGCAACTATTTGGACCAATACTACATTGTCTTTTGGCTTCGGCTTCTCAACATCGCTATATACCAGCTTGTCCGGGACACCCTTTTTATTATAAACGACTGCTTTCATTCATCTAAATCCTATTTTAACATCAACTCCATGAGCTTCGTTGCAGCCACCTCGCCCTTCCTGTGGATGAAATCCCGGGGAGTATGGTCGCCTATTTCGAATGTGAGTGCTTCAGCGCCAAATTCAAAAAAGAGAAAGGATGTGGAGGTGATTCTGGCATCTTCCTCTGACCTGGGTTTAATATTTGGAGTATAGTCCGGGAATTCCTGAGCAGTTGCCTCAATGAGTTCAGGCACAAGGCCTGGCATGTTCCCTTCCAGTTCAGGGCCAATGGTATAATAGATATCCTCTTGAGTGGAATGGAAGTCCACTCCAAAATAAAACTTGTTCCCCGCAGATCTTGATTTCTCCTTCATAAAATCTCTGATCGCCGAAGTCTCGGGCTGATTAAAATCCTCCCAATCCCTGTTAAGGTCAACTCCGCCCCGGTTGTGTCGCCAGTGACCATGATAAACTCCATCGGGATTCGCCACTGGCACCACATATGTATTGTATTTGCTCCTGAATTCCGCTGCCAGTTTGGTATCGGCACAAAGGGTTTCCACAAAGGCCTGCATGGCCAGGAATCCGGGGACTTCCGGTGGGTGCTGACGGGAGATTACCATGATCATTCTCTGATCATCACTTTCGCCGATCTTGAGTAGATTGACCGGTCTGCCTTCATGGCTTATTCCGATAGTATCCCTCTTTATATATGATCTGGACTCCAGTCCACGCATCCATTGATCCACATGATTAGAGGTGATAAGCTCCTGTGCAGAGATCCACATTGTATCAGGTCCTACAGAAAGATGCATGGTGGTGTCCTGGAAACTGGCTGAGTCCAGGGCAAGCCACTTCATTCCATCAGTGCTTACTTTTGGTTGGTAGCGGTGGGAGGCATCTTTAGGATAGCTTAGTTTGACGTAGATATCACGCGGATAGTCTGACCACAGTTGAAATGCATACCATGGACTCATATTGATAGGGGAATTCTCAGGGGTGATCAGTACCGTTATAAGGGTATCGTTCGTTCGTGCCACACCATTAAGCCTGGCCCCCTCAAACTCGTTTGACATATACATCCCTGCCCCAAGGTCAAAGGTTCCTTTATACTGTAACTGGATTGGAACCGTTTCTGTACTCACCTTTTTTACCGGCTCCTGGCCCTCCCATTGTGCATTGCGGTTACAGGACCATAAAGCTGCTATAAGTAAGCTTATGTACAATAAAACAGTGCGTTTCGGTGAATTCATGATCGAGTATTTATAAGAAGGAGTTTTCTTTTTGTTGTACAATTACTTACCTTTAAAAATAGAAAATCTTATTAAACATATAATAGATAATATCATGGGAAAAGGTCAAGATGCAAAGAAAAACATTAAAAAAGAACCTGCTAAAACTCCAAAAGAAAAGAAAGCAGAAAAGAGACTAAAGAAATCTAAATATGACTAATTGTTTTTAGAAAATCCCCTAAGTGTCTTTTCCCCGGCTTCGATTTTGACAGGCATGCGATTTTCTGGCGGTGGCATGGGGCAGGCTGCAAATGGAGTGACGGCGCAAGGGGGATTATATGCCTTATTGAAATCAAGAATGATCCTGCCTGTGGAGTCAGGGTAGGCGTACATGAATCTGCCAGCCCCGTATGTTTCCATGGCTGAAGTTTCATCAGATATAATAATGAAATATCCATCCCCGGAAGTAAATGGTAGAAGCTTCAGCTTTTCTCCTTTAAGAATGAATTGGAGTTCCCCAGGGCACAGATACTCCTGGGTGTAATCCTGAAAGGGAGTATTTACGGTAATGGTTCTGGGTTCATCGAAGGGTTTTATGGTAGCCTCCACCACGTAATCCGGATCGATGGGATAGGAGGGGATATGATCAAGTGCTTCAATGGCAGGATTCTTATAGTCCCTGAGTCGAATGGCCAGGCTTGTATGCCGTTTCATTATATACCAGGCAAAATCCCCGTGTGTAATGTATGAAGGTTCTTCAGAACTGTCGTAGCTAAGCTCAAGCTTGTGTACCCGCTCATTTTCATAATACAGCTCCATATCGTCATTCACCTTAATTTGGACGCTCTCATCTGTAAATCTTAATGTCCCAATGAAAGCGGCTGCCTTATCCGGAAAGACGATATCATTTGAAGGATGCGATCCAAAGCTCTGCTCCCCCTCTTTCAGCCAGTAAATACCAGCCAGATTCAACCATCCATCCTTTGCTTTCAATCCCTCCAGGCGATCATGTTGCCATTGCTCGATCGATTCAATATAAGCTGGTTCGTCCTGGATAAGGGGTGATGATCTGTTGCAGGCATGGGCCAGAATCAGTATGGTCAGGAGCATTAGTAGAGAAGCATAACTTTTCATGTAGAGCAAAAATGTGCCAGCAAATATAGCCTATTCTATATGGAATTGATCTTTCCCGAAATAGCATGATCTACCTCATTATATTCGTTTTAGCGTAGAATAATTCTAAAATACGTATAAATACGTAATAAAACGTATGAATAAGTAGCATTACTGAAAAATAAGTTATAAACTTGCTTTATGGAAGATCTTACAGGAAAAGAAGAAGAAGTCATGCAAGTACTATGGGATTTGGACAGGGCACTGGTTCGGGATATAATGCAGAAGCTGCCAAATTCCGAACAACCCTACACAACTGTTGCATCCATAGTCCGGATACTGGAGAAGAAAGGTTTCGTGGGTCATAAACCGTATGGGAAGACACATGAGTACTATCCAATAATTACGAAAGTAGAATACCGGAGACGAAAGTTCAAAGGATTGCTTGCTCAATACTTTGATAACTCTATTGAGAGTGTGGTTTCATTCCTGGTCAAAGAAGAGAAATTAGAACCAAAGGAAATTGAGGAACTTAGCAAATTGATATCGAAAGAACCAGACCAAGTAAAAGATAAAGACAATGAATGATTTGATGATTTATATATATGAATCAGGAATCTGCCTGGCTGTCTTATTCGCCCTGTATTGGCTTATTCTTCGAAAGGAAACATACTTCCGGTTTAACCGCTTTTACCTGTTGGGAGCCATTTTAGTTTCCTGCCTGCTCCCTTTAGGTCATATTAGTGTTTTTGGCTCTGAGGCATCCACATTAGGAGCCGTTCCCCGAGTGGTGAATGCGATCAGACTTCCCGAATTAATAATAACGGAAGGTTCAAATCATGTAATCAATTCTCCGAGTAACTGGCAGCTCATAATTTTCATGATTTATATATCTGGAGCTGTCCTGCTGATGCTCAGAATGATCCTTGGAATAATGAAGGTATCTATGCTGAAGAGGAAAGGGACCATGATTAAGCATGATGGTTATTCTGTAGTTCATATGAAGCAGGAAATTGCCCCATTTTCATTCTTCAGAACCATATTTATTCAAAATACCCGGATAGAACCTTCCGACGAACGTCATATTCTCAATCACGAAAGAATTCATATTAAGCAAAAACATAGCTATGATAATATCTTCGTTGAGGTCTTCCTTATCATATTCTGGTTCAACCCCTTCATGTGGTTACTGAAAGGAGCTTTAAGAAATACACATGAGTATCTGGCCGACACTGGAGCTGTCAACGAGACAAGCAGTCTGTCCACATATCAATCCCTTCTTCTTAAACAAATTATAGGCTTATTTCCCATAGTTGTTACCAATAGTTTTAACTCCAATATTAAAAAAAGAATCAAAATGATGAGTAGAAACAAATCATCCGTTCTGGCAAAATTTAAACCTTTGCTGTTGGCCCCCGTGCTAGTTTGCCTTACCCTGATTTTTGCTTGTAGTGAGAAACCTATGGATTTCACAGATGATTTAAACCTGGAGGAACCAGTCCTTGTCGAGGCTGAAGCAATGGAGCTGGTTACTGAAGAAAATAATGATCAAAAAGCAAATGATCATGAAGGTGAACAAGTTTTTTTTATCGTGGAAGAAATGCCCACATTTAATGGGGGAGAACCTGCCTCCGAATTTCGCGCTTTCGCTACAAGAAACCTCAGGTACCCCGAGTCTGCATTAGAAAAGGGTATCGAAGGTCGGGTTATTATTCAGTTCGCTGTAGATAAAAATGGTGATGTGGTGGACCCTGTTGTTGTGCGGGGCGTAAGCCCGGAACTGGATAAGGAGGCCCTCAGGGTAGTTTCATCCTCTCCTAAATGGACTCCGGGGAAGCAAAGAGGGAAGGCTGTGAAAGTGTTGTTCACATTCCCATTAAATTTTGAACTCCCATAAGCAGTTCCCTGGAATTCTTCTTTGTCTATCGGTAAAAGGCTTTTTACAGGATCCCGGAGACTTCTCCGGGATTTGCCTGTATTAAAGTCTGGCATAATAATTGGAGTGTCTGTATCGTTTTAGAAAATCAATGAGTAAACTTTATAAAATATTGGTTTTTATGCTGATATCAAGCCTGCTTTCTCCTGTTGAGGGAAGAGAAGGTGAAAAGGATATCAATCATAGACTTAAACTACA
>JAUVKA010000055.1 GCA_030592205.1 Bacteroidota bacterium
CCATCCATAGTTGGAGTTATCGGGATGGAGATATGGGGCGGAACTTCAGCCTCTCCTATTTCGTTCAGAATGGACAATTTTGGAATTGTGGATTGATAGGCTTAGCACCTTAATACAAATAAGATATTAATTATTATGAAAAAAAGCATGAAATTAATTTTCAGCGCTTTGTTCCTGGTATTTTGCGCTCAATATTTACAGGCACAAGTGACTGTTACCGGTAATGTAACAGATGAATTTCAGGAAATCGTAAGTGGTGCTACTATTTTAGTAAAAGGGACAACAGTTGGTACAATCTCGGATGTTCAGGGAACTTATTCCATAGAGGTTCAGGAAAGTGACAAGACCCTCATATTCAGCTTTATTGGATACAAAACCCTGGAAGTGACGGTTGATAATAGAACCATCATTGATGTTACATTAGAAATTGACAGAGCAGAATTGGAAGGTGTTGTCGTTGTAGGTTACGGTTCACAAAGAAAGCAGGATATCACCGGTTCCGTTGCTGTTGTTAATACCGAGGATCTGGGAAAGAGTTCGTATACTAACGTCTCAGACCGCTTGCAGGGAAGGGTTCCCGGTGTCACTGTTAGAACAAGTGGTGAACCCGGTTCAATTGGTGATGTTACGATACGTGGCGTATCATTTTTTGGTGACAATAATCCTTTGTATGTCATTGACGGAATTCCCACCGAAGACAGCCCCAATATAAATCCTTCAGATATCGAATCCATTCAGGTTTTGAAAGATGCGTCTTCGTCGGCTATTTACGGTTCCAGGGCTGCAAATGGAGTAGTAGTGATAACAACAAAAAAAGGGAAGGCTGGAAAACCGGTTATTTCATTTGACGCTAATGTGGGTATACAGCAATTTCCTCATAGAATGGATGTAGTAAATACAGAGGAATTTGCCAGGATTCACAACGCTGCTTACGATAATGCCGGGTACCCGCGGAAGACCTGGTCAGATGATATCTCTCATGAGGTGGATACGGACTGGCAGGAAGAAGTTTTCGAGAATGCTGCACTGATGCAGAACTATAATTTAGCTCTTTCAGGAGGAAGTGAGACTAGCAAAGTTTATTTTAATATAAACAATACAAACCAGGAAGGTACTATATCGGGAACGCTTTTTAACAGGCTAGGGGCACGTATCAATTCTGAATTTGATCTAAGCAGTAGGATTAAAATAGGGCAGAATCTGGCGGTGAGCAAAACCCGCCAGAGTGGTCAGCAGGTGCTGGATGCTCAAAGTGTAATGGGTGGAGAGGGAGATGCTGTTATCAATACAGCTTTGATGATGTTTCCAACAATTCCGGTATACGATCCGAGGAGAATGAGTGGATATGGGCATGGCACTATTGAAGATGCTGAAATATACTTGTATAATCCAGTTGGAATACGAGAAATGTTCAGTAGCAGTAATGAGCACATCCGGATTATTGGTAATATATTTGCCAATATTAATATTATCGAAGGCCTTGAATACAGGGTGAACTTTGCTACCAATGCTGATATTGGCACCAGAAAAAGCTATCAAAGAGGTGGACAGATCACAACAGAACTTGTACACCTCTCCGGTTTGGCAGAAAGTAATTCTCAGAGTTCCATGTTTCTATTTGAGAACCGGTTGACCTACAAAAAGGAAATTGGCGATCATGGATTTTCTTTAATGGCTACTCATATTGAACAGCAGTTTACTTTTAAACAAAATGGTATAGCTATTAATGGGGGATATGATGCCGCAAATCCATTTTTTCAAATTTCATCAACAACGGCTCCCCCTGAGGATATCACAACCTATGGAGATGAGTTTACTTCGACAATCAGATCATTTTTGGGAAGATTCACTTACAATTATGCCGACAAATATTTATTAACGGCTAATTTCAGGGCAGACGGTTCCTCAAAATTTCCCGAGATAAACAGGTGGAGTGTGTTTCCTTCAGTGTCAGCCGGATGGAATATTAGCAAAGAAGATTTCTTTGATGTACCCTTCATCTATAATCTAAAACTACGGGCAGGTTACGGAGAAGTTGGTAATGCAAGTATTGATGATTATGCGTATCAATCCTTGATTTTTTCAAGTTCTTTAGGTGGAGTAAATTACAATCTGGGATATGATGACAACAGTGTAATCGGAGCTGTGCGTGCAGCCATTGTCAATGATAACCTGAGATGGGAAACGCTGAAGGAGACCAACACGGGACTGGACCTGGTACTGTTCGATGGAAAATTTGAACTTATTGGAGATTACTATTTTGGCAAGCTTGAAGATTTATTAGTAGCAGCCCCTGTACCTGGCACAACCGGTGAAGGACTTGGCGGGACTACCATTGTTAATGCAGCTACTATGAAAAGAACAGGATGGGAAGTCTCATTAAGATATCGCGAAAGGGAAAAATCTTTTAAGTATGATGTTTCAGTAAACCTGTTCCATTCCAGCAATGAAGTTACTCATCTTCCCATGGGTGATATGCCGGGATATCTGTCTGTTACAAGAGTAGGCATGCCTGTTGGCCAAATATATACCTTAGATTACCAGGGAATTTATACGGATGCATCGGAATTGGATGAATATACTGTCGTTAACGAGGTTCCTGAAATAGGAGATGCAAAATATCTGGATGACAGTGGAGATGGTAATATCAGTGAAGGTGATGACAGAGTAATCGTTGGAGATCCAAACCCGGTCTTGCAATATGGATTGAATTTTAATGCTTACTGGCGGAATTTCGAATTCTCAGTCTTCCTTCAGGGAGTGCATGGAAGAGATGTCTTCAATGCAATAAAGTATGCGATGAATACAAGTCCAATAACCAGCTATACAGGAGACTACGATCCATATATTGATGGGGCTGGGACTGAACCAAGACCTACTGCTGATTTTGGTAGCCCAAATGGTATTGCCAGCAGCCTGTTTGTTGAAGATGCTTCCTATTTACGAATTAAAAATGTTCGGATTGGTTACGAGATCCCATGGGAAAAAGTGAACAATTTAGTTGTTTACCTTGGTGCTCAGAACCTCTTGACTTTTACAAAATATTCGGGATTGGATCCTGAGTTTGAAAGTAGTATTCTTTCTCCGGGAGTCGACTGGGGAGGATTCCCGAATATCAGGATCTTCAATGTAGGCTTAAATCTCAAATTCTGATGCTAATTATTTTAAAGAAGTAACAATGAAGAATTTCATAACTAAAATAGTTTTACTTAGTTCAGTGATATGCCTCTTCGCTTGTACTGAATTAGAGCAGATAAATCCTAACTTCCCAACGGAGGAAAGTTTCTGGAAGACAAAAGCAGATTTCTATCAAGGACTTATAGGTGCCTATGACCATTTACAAAGCGGTGAAATGTATGGCGGTAAAATTCAACAAACTTTTAATACTATTTCAGACGAAGGCTTTACAGATGAACTTGGCGATCCTTTAAATCTGGCTAACTTTTCTTCTGATTTAGACAATGAATTCCTTCTAACCCTGTGGTACGATCTTTACACATTAATTGCCAGATCTTATGAAGTTATTGAAAGAGGAGAGAGCAGTGATGTGGCCGGTATCGGGGGTATCATTGGTGAAGCCAGGTTCCTGGTTGCATTAGCATATTACCATTTGATAAACGCCTATGGAGATGGAATTGCTTATGTGGATGGCATCCAGGGGGCTAGTGACAGACCTCGAAAAGCTGATCCCGGCGAGATGTGGGATTTTACTGAGAACATGCTTACGGAAGCTATTGAAGTATTACCGGATGTATATTCTACCTCGGATTTCGGGAGGGTAACAAAGGGTGCTGCACAAGCCTTATTGGCCAAAGTACATATGCAGCAGAATGATTACCCTGCTGCTGAACAAATACTAAGTCAATTAGTAGGATCTGGTAATTATGCACTCAATGCAGACTATGAGTCCAATTTTACCGAGGAACTTACTACAGGAAATAAAGAAGTAATCTTCCAGGTAAATTTCGTTCATAATGGTACTCAGGGAGAGACAGACGCTGCCTGGTATTTCAGGATAAACACACCTGGCCCTTCCAGTATCGGTATATGGGCTGATCAGCTTGCGTCCGAATTCGCCATCAGATCCTATCTTGTTGAAGCAGATAAGGATGGCAATTTCGATCCAAGGATGGATGTAAGCCTTTTCACCGAATATAGCAATACGACTTTATATGGACAAACCTGGGCCTGGTGGGTTGCGAACACATCTGATATCGTTACCGGAGCAAGTTTTTATAAGTTTAATGAAAACGAGACGGTGTTAGATGAGATCAACAATGGAGCAGGCTATGTGCAATGGAAAAATGGTGGTAAGGATATGATCATCATTCGATATGCTGATATCTTATTGTTGTATGCTGAGGCATTGAATGAGAATGGTAAAACATCTGAAGCACATCAATATGTGAATATGGTGAGAGCAAGGTCCAATATGAATGACCTTGAAGTTACCGCGGGAGGTGAACTAAGCCAGGCTGATTTCAGGGAGCAAATAAAGCATGAACGCCTGGTGGAACTATGCGGTGAATATATCAGGTGGTTCGACTTAATAAGGTGGGGAGACTATGGGCCACAAATAGCGAACGATTTTACCGTCCCTGCTACGGGTGATGTTATAGCAAGAAAATCCACTTTTGCAAATTTTAGGGTAGGTCAGGATGAACTGTTTCCTATTCCCCTGGACGAACTGGATCTAAATCCAAACTTGCTTCCGCAAAATCCGGGATGGTAAGTTTCTTATCAGATTGGTAATGAAGAAAAGGAATGATCGTATTCCCGATCGTATTTCAAATTATCGGACTCTTTAATTATGAACTGTCATTAGACTGTTAAATGGTCAGTCCACCGACAAATTCGTCATTTATGTTACATTCCAAAGCAAGAATTTATTAAAGCGGCTTAATCCTACTTAATAAATATCCTATGAAAAATAGTTTACTTCTTTTCTTTTCACTGACATTAACCATTCTATTAAATGGATGTCAGTCAGATGAATATAAAACCATTTCAGTAGATGAACTTAGAAATAAAATTGCCGGAGGCTGGGCCGGAAAAATGATAGGCGTTTCATACGGCGCTCCAACTGAATTCGAGTATAACGGAGTTATTAACGAGGATCCCATCGATTGGAATCCCGAATCGTTACGGAGATCTATTGGAGAAGATGATCTGTACGTACAGATGAGTTTTATGATGACCATGGATAAATATGGTATAGATGGGCCAGTTGAGAAATTTGGGGAAGCGTTTGCTAACGCAGGGTATATGCTGTGGCATGCTAACCGCGGAGCAAGAATGAATATCTGGAACGGAATAATGCCTCCTGAATCTGGTCATCCCGATTATAACCTGCATGCCGATGACATCGATTTTCAGATTGAAGCAGATTATATTGGTTTAATGTGCCCTGCTATGCCACAAACATCCAACAAAATTTGTGATAAAATAGGGCATATTATGAATTACGGAGATGGTGTTTATGGTGGGATGTTTGTTAGTGCCCTGTATGCTGCGGCTTATTTTGAAGATGACATAAAGCAAGTGCTTTACACGACCATGAAATCACTGCCGGAAAAGAGCCAATACCATGAGATATTGAGAGATGTAATCGAAGGCTATCAAAGAAATCCAGGTGAATGGAGAAAAACCTGGCAGGAGATTTATGATAAGTGGGGTGAAACCGACATCTGCTGTGCCCTGTCAGAATATAATATTGATGCTAAACTGAACGGTGCTTTTATCGCTATGGGTTTGTTATATGGCGAAGGTGATTTTGAGAAAAGTATGGAAATAACCACACGCTGCGGAGCTGATTCTGATTGCAACCCCTCCAATTGTTCCGGAGTAATGGGCATCATTCTTGGTTACGATAATATTCCTACGGAATGGACCAGGTATATTGATGAAATTGCGGACTCACTATTCATTTTCACCGATTATTCATTTAATATAGCAGTTGACAGAACATTACACTACGCAAAGCAATTGATTGTGGAAAATGGCGGTAAGGTAGAAGATGGCTTGCTTTACATCAAAGAACAGGAACCAATACCTGCCAAACTGGAAGTTTCATTTCCAGGCACGGTACCCAAAGAAAGAGTGACCATCGATGATGAAGACTATTGGGAATGGAAGGGTGACTGGCAGACAGTTCAACAACCCAATCAATGGGAGTCTGAAGAAAAACAAAAACAGGCCGACCAGGAAGGATCTGAGGTTATTTTGAAATTCAATGGAACTGGTGCGGTGGTAATGGGAAGGATTGATATGGACTGTGGTCAAATAGATATTTTTGTCGACGGTCAGTTCTATCGATCAAGAGATAATTATTATAAAATGATGGGTTGGGGGGCAGGAAATGGTTGGCTCAATGGCGCTCACCTTGCTCATGTGATGAATTTGGAACCAGGGGACCATACAATTAAAATGGTGATCACAGGAAAAAAGAACGAGAAATCTACAGGAACAAAACTCAAAGTAGCAAGAGCCATTGTTTACGACAAAATTTAAGAAAATGAAGAGCTTAACAAGATATATGCTACCACTCTTCCTGGTATGCTTATTTAGCCAGTCATGCAATTCGCAAAAAGTCGATCATAAATATGAATCAACTGTGCATACTTTTAACGAGGCTTGGAATACCGGTAACTACGATTTGTTGGATGAAGTAGTTCATCCTGGGTATACAAAACTGGAAGGTGACCAGGTTATAAAAGGAGTCGAATCACTCAAGAGCTACGTCAAAGCTTACAGGGAGTCTTATCTAGATGTAAAGATCACGTATATCGATGAAGTTTACGGAAATAAAAAGGCGGCAATCAATTTTACGATTGAAGGAACACCGAAAAAAAGTGGGAAAAAATTCATAGCTGAAGGGATAGTGATATTCAGATTCCGAGACAACAAAATAATTGAAGACCATAGTGTCTTTGATCAACTGTCAGCATTGAATCAACAGGGTTATTCGCTTGTCAGTAAGCAGAATACCAGAATACTCTTCGATTCTGATGCGAATAACGAATTGGATGATCAACATGCATTGGCTTATTTGCTATTCAATGGTGATGATTTTGATGTAGAGGGTATCACGGTAAATAAAACGAGAAGTGGGGGAGATATTGATCAACATTACAAAGAAGCAGAAAGGGTTGTCAAATTATGTGGTCTTTCCGGTAAGATAGATATATACAAAGGAGCTAACGGAAACTTTGAAGATATCAAGGCAGACATCAATGATCCTACTTTTGATGGTGATGATGCGGTCAATTTCATTATTTCAAGAGCAAAAGCAGCTTCGGATAGAAAATTAGTTTTATTACCCGTTGGTAAACTGACCAATATTGCCCTGGCGCTTTATAAAGATTCATCTATTGCCGATCAGGTAAGAATTGTTTGGCTTGGCTCTAACTATCCCGAATCCGGTGAGTACAACCAGGAAAATGATCGTGCTGCCCTGCAATATATCCTTGACACCGAAGTGGATTTTGAAATTGTGCTCGTTCGCTATGATAAACCAACTGGCACCGATGCTGTAAAGGCATATTTGGCAGACATCAAAGAGATTATGCCCGGCAAAGGGCCCGGGATATCCAGTCCAGTCATTGGAAGACATGGTAACGAGTTTTCAAATTTTGGTGATTATTCAGTAAGCTTATTTAAGAACATAGAAGAGTTCGACGATGGATTTGATGAAGGGTATGATCAGGCTCGGGCGCTCTTTGATATGGCGGCAGTCGCTATCGTGAAGAACCCTTCCTGGGCGGTTCATTCCAGTATACCCAGCCCCGAACTTGTTGATGGTGTTTGGAAAGACAGGCCCAAAAATCTCCGAAAGATTACTATCTGGGAGAATTTTAACAAGAAAGAAATTATGGAAGATTTCTATCATTCCATGGAAAACTATGTACTTGTCAATGCTGCAAAATGAGCTTGACAATGAATAGTTTTAGAAGAGCGAGATTATGAGTAGAATTACTAAAATATTAATACTGGTTTTATTGGCGAATGTTCATTTTTTGCATGGGCAAACAATTAGTAAATCCGAATATAAAGAACAGTTACGTGGCTTCTGGCTGGGAAGTTGCATCGCCAACTGGACGGGTTTGAAAACAGAGGGCATGCGAAATGATAAGCCTTATTTTACTGACGAGGACTGGAATACATACCAGGGCAATGAATGGCATGGAGCCTATATCGACTTTGTACTGGACAAGAAGATATGGGGTGCCGATGATGATACAGACATCGAGTACATCTATCAGCATGCAATGGAGACTTATGATACATACCTGCTCACGGGAGAGCAAATTAGAAATCAGTGGCTGGAACATATTTCGCCGAACGAAGAGAATTTCCTCTGGGTGTCAAATGAATCAGCTTTTAATCTCATGCGAGAAGAAAAGATGATTCCCCCACTTACATCGCTGCCTTATTTCAATGAGAACTGGGAAATGATAGACGCGCAGCTGACGACAGAAATATTTGGATTACTGGCGCCGACGAACCCGGACATAGTGCTTGAACTATCTTATTTGCCCATCAGAACAACAGCCTACTCACATTCCATGTATGCTGCACAATTTTATGTAATCATGCATGCCCTGGCCAGTAGTGTAGATGATGGCCTGTCCCGACCTGATCAGATGCTATGGTTGGCAGATTCAGCACGAACATACATTCCCGAATCGTCATATATAGCTAAAATGTATGATTGGGTTAGAAACGAATACATAAAATCGACCAATAAAGATGATTGGGAATTAGTACGAGATGCATTCCATGATTACTACATAGAGGGAGGTGCCGACGATTATACCTATACAGCATTTTATGATTGTGGAAGCAATTTTGGTTTTAGCATCGTGAGCTTACTTTTTGGTGAAGGTGATTTTAAAAGGACGGTCCAAATAGGTACGCTTTCAGGTCAGGACTCCGACAACCCTACAGCAACCTGGGGAGGTTTGCTTGGTTTCATGTATGGATTTGATGGACTCGAAGAGCATTTTAATAAATATGATTTTTCTGAAAAGTACGATATAAATCGGACACGCATAAATTTCGCTAAGGGCCTGGATACATTTTCTGCCATGGCCGACAGACTCTTGCCCCTGATCGAAAAAGTAGTGATAGAACAGATGAATGGGGGGGCTACTGAAGAAAGCTGGACTATTGGCTCGGAAACATCATCAAATTACTATGTTTCAGCAACGAATGGGAGCCCCAGTGGAGATGGCAGCAGAGATAATCCCTGGGACTCGCTTGATGATATAGATGGCTATACCTTTTCGCCTGGTGATTCTGTACTTTTTGAACGTGGATCGAAATGGACAGGCACTTTTGAAATTACAGCATCCGGATCACTAATTTCTCCTATCGTATTTACTTCATACGGAGAAGGAGACAGACCGGCCATAACTAATCCAGATGGATCTAACAATGACGGAAATGCCATTCGTATATCTGCGAGTCACATTTTGATAGACGATTTTTATATACACGATTGTGGATTGAGTGGACCTCGCACCGTTGCAGGCATCGCTTCATTCAATCCAGAAGATCATCACATCACAATACAAAATAGTGAATTTAGCGGATGTCGCGTTGCGGTAAGACTATATGCTCACGATGTACTAATTACAAATAATTACATGCATAGCCCAGGTGGTGGAATTAATCAATGGTGGGGACCGATGGCTATTGTAGGGGCGGGGTATGCTGGAGAGATTTCATATAACTCAATTGAGGGTTTTCTGGCGCCAAACAATTATGGTTTTGATGGAGGTGCGATCGAACTGGACGATGAGGGCATTCACATAGATTGGAAAATACATCATAATATTAGTCGTGGCAATGAAGGTTTCTTTGAGAGTTATGATGATTCTGAATGTGAGGACTGTACATGGGGTGATATTGAAATTTGTTATAACTATAGCGATGATTATCAGTGGTTCCTTGATGGACCAATAGGGAACAACGTTATAATTGAAAACAATACAATACTTAGAGTACTTCCGGCCAACACGGATTATAACTGGTGTATCAGCCTTCATCATACTATTCCGCAAGGGTCTGTACGCAACAATATATTTGTACTGGCAAATGAAGTTCAGGCATTCGAGTGGGAAAACCCTGGCTCTGCGACCAGTAATAACATTTACTTCTCGGTGGATAAGAGTCAGTCCAATCCTAAAGGATATCCTCTGGGGGAATGTGAGATTATTGCCGATCCACTTTTTACAAATTACGTAGAACGTGATTTGCACTTACTCGAGGGAAGTCCTGCGATTGACATGGCTGAAACTTCACGGTATTCAATGGACCTGGATAATAATCCTGTTCCATCTGGGAATGGTCCTGACCTGGGAGCATATGAATCATCGTTTTTTGCGCTCGTTCCACATTTTGATATTATTGTCAACAACTTAACAGTCGCGGTAGATGGCAATGGAAGTCTGGCTGAAGATCAGCAAAGCATCCAAAGTTATTCTTGGGATTTCGGAGATGAATCAAGTGCTACAGGTAGTTCAGCATCGCACACCTATAGTGATGGCGGAACCTTTGACATAACATTGACCATAACATCGACTTCCGGAGAGTCTGCTTCTAAAACAAAATCCGTAAGCTTTAACAAGCCACCTGATTTTATTCAAAATAGATGGCGTTCATTTGATGTGCAGATCCAGCCTGGAGATCCCCA
Source organism: Bacteroidota bacterium (assembly GCA_030592205.1). Lineage (GTDB taxonomy): Bacteria > Bacteroidota > Bacteroidia > Bacteroidales > UBA12481 > JAUVKA01. The sequence goes on from JAUVKA010000055.1 coordinate 10,697, forward strand.
GGCTACTGTAAGTGATGGAACGACAATTGTGAATCTTAAATTCTATGAGTCGGTAGATGATGATGGTGTAGATATGGGTGAATTGCTGTCTCCTCACCATTCCGGCGAACATCCCGATTCTTTCAACCACCTTGAAAATTATTGGGGAGAAGATTATCCATATGTTGGTAAAAGCAATGTGCCACAAGGTTCAGATACTGATGAGCACAAAGAACGGGTTCCTGGTGTGTTTGATCTGCAATTACATCCACCCAATAATGAACACCTGGTTGTTTGCTCATTTGAGGCACCATTTTCTGGAGACTATACCATTTCAGACATAGGCATCAGGCGTGTATATGACGAAAATTCAAGTACTGAATTTAAGCTTTTTGGCCCTGATAAAAACTTAATATCTAAACTTTCCGGGACTAGCAAAACGTGGAATTACGATTTGCATACTCACCCTTTGAAAAACATTGACCAGGGTGACTTGATTTATTTTGCTGTTGATAATGTTGATGGATTTGCTTACGATGCAGTTGAGATTTCGTGGAATATACGCTTTGATGGTCCTGGTACTGGATATGCAAATTCTAATGACATACAGGACATCCAAATTTTTCCAAATCCATCTGCCGGACTTATGCATTTAACTCTTGTAGGAGCATTAATTAATTCGGATACCACTTGCTATATTAGAGACATCATGGGACGAGAGATTGATGCGATTGATTTGAAAAGTAATAATCTAAGTTTAGACTTATCAGATTTTCCTGCAGGAATTTATTTTTTACAGTATGGAGCTGTTTCTAAAAGGATAATAATTAGCTAACGGTATGGGCAGCTAATTATAATTAAGCTATGCCAACTGATATATTAATTAAAAATTGAAATTATGTTTACAGTAGATTCGTACCCGGTAGCAGTATTATTATGTGTTGTAACAATGCTTTGTTGGGGATCATGGGCGAATACCCAAAAAATGGCATCTAAAAACTGGGGATTCCCACTATTCTACTGGGATTATACGCTTGGGATAATCCTCTTATCCCTTGTATTTGGACTCACAATTGGAAGTGTTGGTGAAGATGGGCAGGCCTTCTTTCCAAATTTACTACAAGCTAGTGCTCGTGTTATATTTCTAGCTCTGTTGGGCGGCTTGATATTTAACATTGCCAATCTACTTTTAGTAGCTGCCATCGATATTGCCGGAATGGCCATTGCTTTTCCCATTGGTATTGGAATAGCCCTGGTAGCCGGGGTTATTGTAAACTATGTTGCTGTACCTGTTGGAAATGCAACTTTATTGTTCATTGGAGTTGGGCTTGTAACTGGAGCTATCATTGTTGATGCATTGGCATATAAGCGAATTTCTACAGGTAGTTCTACCAAAAAGGGAATAATTTCATCTGTGTCTGCAGGTATTTTAATGGGTTTCTTTTATCGTTTTGTAGCTGCTTCAATGTCACCAGATTATGCAAACATTGAGAAAGGATTTTTAACACCATACACGGCCGTATTTGTGTTTGCCATTGGAATTTTTTTATCAAACTTCTTGTTTAATACCTTCTTCATGTACAAGCCCGTCAGTGGCGCCAAAGTTTCTTACAAAGACTACTTCAAGAAAGGTACTCCCAGATTACATATCATTGGAATGTTTGGTGGTATAATCTGGGCCATAGGAATGCTGTTGAATATGATTGCTGCAGGTAAAGCTGGCTTTGCTATCTCCTATGGTTTAGGCCAGGGAGCAACAATGGTTGCAGCAATATGGGGTGTATTTATCTGGAAAGAATTCAAAGATGCACCAAAAGGTACAAATAGCTTAATCTGGTTGATGTTTCTGCTGTTTGCTGCCGGACTAAGTCTAATCATCATAGCAAAAACTGTATAAATATGGGAAAGATAATTGTGGTCGGCAGTAGCAATACCGATATTGTGGTAAGCACCAAAAAATTACCTTCTCCTGGAGAAACGGTACTTGGAGGAGAATTTGATCTAATTGCCGGAGGAAAAGGAGCCAATCAGGCAGTTGCTGCGGCAAGGGCTGGAAGCGATGTAATGTTTGTCACCAAAATTGGAAACGACTATTTTGGTAAAAAAGCATTAGAGGGATATAAAAAGGATAATATCAATTTAGATAAAATTTGCATCGATAATGACAAAGCATCTGGTATAGCTGTAATACTGATTGATGAATCTACCGGGGAGAATTCCATTGTAGTTGCTCCAGGAGCCAACAGTGCATTATCCATTTCAGATATTAGAAAAGTTGAACAGGAGATTGCACTTGCCGATATTGTACTGGTACAGCTAGAAATTCCTCTGGAAACAGTAGAATATGTATTAAAAATAGCGAATGAAAACAAGGTAAAAACCATTTTAAATCCCGCGCCAGCTCAAGCTCTTTCCGATGAGTTATTAGCAATGGTTGATATTATAACGCCAAATGAAACAGAAACAGAAATTTTAGTAGGAATTGACCCTGGTGAAGATCAAAATTTAATAGAAGCATCTGATAAATTATTGTCAAAAGTCAGGGAAGCAGCTCTAATTACTTTAGGAGAAAAGGGCGTTTATTTTGCTTCCGGGAATGGAGAAAACAGCTTAATTCCTTCAATAAAAGTAAAAGCCATTGATACGACAGCTGCCGGAGATGTTTTTAACGGATATTTTGCTTCTGCTTTGGCAGAAGGCAAAGGATTCATAGAAGCAATAGAGACTGCCAATAAGGCTGCAGCCATTTCAGTTACAAAAAAGGGTGCTCAACCATCGATACCCACTATTGACAATGTAAATCAATTGAAATCATGAATACTAAATGCTACTTGTGTGTAAAAGGAGTCATCTATCCTGGTC
>JAUVKA010000194.1 GCA_030592205.1 Bacteroidota bacterium
CATGAAGGCCCTCAAACTATTGGCACAGGAGCATCAGGACACATGAACACATATTTGGAACCGGGCATGGTAACTAGTGTTGAACCAGGTATTTATCGGGATGGGGAATATGGAATGCGAACTGAAAACCTTACACTGGTAGTGGAAGATATGGAAAATGAATTTGGGCGCTTTTTTAAGTTCGAAACTCTTACTCTGGCACCTATCGACTTAAATTTGATTGAAGCGGAATTATTGAGTTCCGAGGAAAAATCCTGGCTTAATACTTACCATCAGGAAGTTATGGAAAAGCTTGAACCCGGCTTAACTGAAGAGGAGTTAAATTGGCTCAAAATATATACCAAAGCCATATAATCAATTCAATGGAAATACTGATCAAAAACGCAAAATCACTTCTTCAGGTCGACCGGGGTGATACCCCTATGATTTGTGGGAAAGATATGTCAAGTATACCTTCAATCCAGGATGCCTTTCTATTGCTCCGGGATGGTATAATAATCGATTATGGCAAAATGGAAGATTGTCCGGAAAGCCAGGGAACTATAATTGATGCCAGAGGTAAACTGGTAATGCCGGCCTTTTGCGACTCTCACACTCATCTTGTGTATGCAGGCAGCAGAGAAAAGGAATACGTAGACAAGATTCGTGGATTATCATACGAAGAAATAGCCCGAAGAGGAGGTGGCATTAACAACAGTGCCAAATTATTACGTAACACCAGCGAGGAAGATCTGTATAAGCAGGCAATGGATAGAATTAAGGAAATTATTTCCTTAGGGACAGGTGCTGTAGAGATCAAAAGCGGATATGGATTAGATGTAGAATCTGAAATAAAAATGCTTAGAGTGATCCGCCGCATCAAAGAAACGAGCCCTATTACGATCCGGGCAACATTTTTAGGAGCACACTCTGTGCCTTTGGAATACCGTGGCCGACAATCTGTATACGTCGACATGGTAATCAATGAAATGCTTCCACAAGTTGCTGAAGAAGGTCTTGCCGATTTTGTAGATGTATTCTGCGACCGCGGCTTTTTCACTACAAATGAAACTGACCGTATTCTGAAAGCAGCTGCCAACTACGGCCTCAGATCCAAGATACATGCCAACGAGCTGGATTTCTCAGGTGGTATACAGGTGGGAGTTAAAAACAATGCCTTATCGGTTGATCACCTTGAATTTACCGGTGAGGAAGAAATTAGAGTGCTTAAAAACTCCGGAACGATGCCCACCCTTTTACCAGGAGCTGCATTTTTCCTTGGAATGGACTGGCCCCCGGCCAGGAAAATGATAGATGCAGGACTTCCTCTGGCACTGGCCTCAGATTTCAATCCAGGATCTTCACCCAGTGGGGATATGAAGCTCATCATGTCACTGGCATGCATAAAATTAAGAATGATACCACAGGAAGCATTAAATGCAGTTAGTCTGAACTCAGCCTATGCCATGGGTTTGGAAAAAGAGTTGGGCAGTATCGACAGAGGGAAAAAAGCTAATATAGTAATAACCAAGGAGGTACCCGGCCTGGAATACCTCCCCTATGCCTATGGTACAAAGCTGATTGATAAGGTAATACTAAATGGGGAGATGGGGAATTATGAATTATGAATTGTGAATTGTGAATTATAAATTGTGAATTATGAATTAACCGAGTAACGAATAACGAGTAACGAGTAACGAATAACGAGTAACGAGTAACGAATAACGAGTAACCGAGTAACCGAGTAACGATTAACGAGAACAGATATGACAAAGAAACTAATTGAATGTGTTCCCAACTTCAGCGAGGGAAACGATATGAGGATCATCAAACAGATTACAAACCAGATTGAATCCGTTGAAGGAGTTCGCCTTTTGGATGTTGACCCCGGTAAAGCAACCAACCGGACTGTGGTAACCTTCGTAGGAACACCTGAAGCAGTGGTTGAGGCAGCTTTTCTAGCCATTAAAAAGGCTGCGGAGCTAATTGACATGAGTCACCACAGTGGAGAACACCCTCGGTTTGGAGCCACAGACGTTTGCCCTTTTGTTCCCATTTCAAATATTTCTATGGATGAAACCGTAGAATATGCACACAAATTGGCTGAACGAGTTGGGACAGAGCTGCAATTCCCTGTTTATTGTTATGAATTTGCCGCATTCTCTGAAGGTAGAAGGAACCTGGCCCATGTACGTAGTGGAGAATACGAAGGGCTTTCGGAAAAGCTAAAGAACCCTGAATGGAAACCGGATTTCGGACCGGCAGAATTTGTTGTTCAAACTGGTGCCTTGGCTATTGGAGCAAGGAATTTCCTGGTTGCCTATAATGTTAACCTGAATACTACTTCCACAAGAAGAGCTAATGCCGTTGCTTTTGATGTACGTGAAGCCGGACGGACAAAGCGTGAGAGTAATTCCATTTCAGGAAAGATTGTCAAAGATGAGAAGGGACAAGCAGTACGCATTCCCGGCAGTCTGAAAAAAGTAAAAGCAATTGGTTGGTATATTGAAGAATTTGAGATTTGCCAGATATCAATGAACCTAACCGACATAACAGTTACCCCTGTGCATATTGCTTATGATGAGGTATTTGAAAAAGCAAGGAAAAGAGGTTTAAGAGTTAGCGGATCTGAGTTGGTAGGGCTTATCCCTCTGGATGCAATTCTGGAGGCTGGTCGATATTTCCTCAGAAAACAACAAAGATCAGTTGGCCTGCCAGAATCGGAATTGATTAAGATCGCTGTAAAGTCGATGGGACTGGCCGAGTTAAAGCCCTTTAATCCCCGCGAAAAAATCATAGAATATCTACTGGAGGACATCGGTCTTAACAAGTTAGTTTCAATGAACTTGATTGAGTTTGCTCATGAAACCGCTTCAGAATCTCCTGCTCCGGGAGGCGGGTCAATTGCGGCCTACATGGGAACGATGGCGGACTCACTTGCCACTATGGTTGCCAACCTCTCTGCCCATAAACGCGGATGGGATGATCGCTGGGAAGAATTCTCCAACTGGGCTGTAAAAGGTCAATACTACCTTGACGCACTGCTTAAAATGGTGGATGAAGACACACAGGCTTTCAACAAGATCATGGATGCATTTGGACTGCCAAAATCCAGCGAGGAAGATAAAAAGAAACGGAAAAAGGCCATCCAGGATGCTACACGTTACGCAATTGAAGTACCGTTTAAGACCATGAATCTGGCTTACGAGTCGATGGAAGTTATTGAAGCAATGGCTGAAATTGGTAATCCAAATTCGGTTTCAGATGCCGGTGTGGCTGCTCTGGCTGCACGTTCATCAGTAATTGGTGCCTATCTTAATGTAAGGATTAATACTGCTGATTTAGAGGATAAAAAATTCAGTAAAGAAGTTCTGTCAAAAGCACAGGAATTAGTAAATAAGGCAACTGCAATGGAAATAAAAATATTGGAAATAGTCTATCAAAAAATTTAACAGAGATCTGTTTCAATAGGATTTACTCATTAATATAATCGCTTCCACAGTTGCCACTCAATCTTAGTGGTATCATCAAGTATTCGCTCCATCCACAACTCAGTGTATGCCAGTCGGTTAATCTTCCAGCTGTACTCAGTTGTGTCAGAAACAGGATCCTCCCCTCGTGTAGTCTTTATGGTAGTAACCATTAGCAGTGAATCCAGATCCTCTGTTAATCGCCAGAAGCCATATTCTATCAGAGAAACATTGTTTGTAGATCCTCCCATGTTATGATTCCAGGTATAGGCACTCCAATTCACATCACGATCAGGATTCAGTAAAAACTCAATTGCATGAACCGGATCAAGCCTATATGAATCTGTAGAGTCAGCATCATTATAAAGGACCCGACTGAAATACCATCTACCCTGTAATCTTTTCTCCTTGGAATAAAGGCTGAACATAGGGCCTTCATCATATTTACTACATCCCCCTGTTAAGAACAGCAGGGCTATCAATACCAGGAATGGATGTAAAAACTTTCTTTTCATAAACATAAATACCTAAGCATTACTATGATGAATTTTTTAAAGTCTATTTTGGATACTGAATTCTCGGATGATAAATATTGACCAGCTTAGAAATAAAAATTTCCTTTGCCCTCGAGATAGCTTTGAAAGTAATTTCAGCATCATGAAATTGTTTATCTGCAAACTGGTTTTCAACCATTGATTCCACCAATTCACGTATGGTTTTTTCATTATACTCGGGCAGGGATCTACTTGCAGCCTCAATCCCATCTGCCATCATCAGCACAGCAGTTTCCATGCTGTACGGCCGTGGCCCGGGATAAGTGAAGCATTGAGGATCAACATCTTCAGAAGGATTCTCTTTCTGATACATTTTGTAGAAATACTGAGTACGGGAAGTACCATGATGAGTCAGGATGAAATCAATAATTGATTTAGGCAATTTGTGTTTTCTTGCTATTTCAGCCCCTCTTGTCACATGGGAAATAATGATCTCGGCACTCTTTTTTCTGTCTATCTGATCGTGGGGATTGATACCTGTGACCTGATTCTCGGTAAAAAATATTGAATTCTCCATTTTCCCGATGTCATGATACATTGCTCCTGTTCTGACCAGCAGGGGATTTCCACCTATTACTCTAACTACCGATTCGGCAAGATTGGCCACCTGTATTGAATGCTGAAATGTTCCTGGAGCTTCTTCAGCCATTTTTCTCAGTAGAGGATGATTTGAATCAGATAGTTCGATCAGGGTGACATCAGAAACAAATCCAAATAACTTCTCAAAGATGTATACCAGAGGATAAGAGAAAAGAATAAGCAAGCTGTTTCCGGCTAGCCATGCCAGATTAATCCACTCAATGGATCTCAGATTTCCTTCTTGCATGATGGAATATCCCAGGTAAACCAGAAAGTAGACGAAAAAAACAATAAGAATAGTCACAACCAATTGCCCCCGTCTTTGGAGGTGTGCAAATGAAACAATGGCAGCAAAACCAGCCGTGAACTGCATTATATAAAACTCAAAACTGTTTGGAACCAGGAAACCAACCAGCAGCATGGTAATCACATGAATAAATATTGCAGTACGTGAATCAAAGAATGCTCTCAATATCACAGGAACAATAATAAAAGGAACCAGGTATACGGAAAAAGAGGGCCATTTCCCAATCAGACTCCCGGCTAAAACAGAAAGAAGCACCAATATCAGGATGAAGGTCATTTTCTGATTACTTTGAAGGATCAGAGGCTGGAATTGGTTCAGGTAAAGAATGAGGGAGGCAAATATTATTAGTATGAGAAGAAGCTGACCTACCCGGATGAGCGGAAAGGTTGTAACATCTCCCATCTGCTTCTCATATTCGATCCTGAATGACTCCAGTACCAGGTAGCGATCAGCGCTTACCATATCTCCCCTGGAAATTACCCTTTGTCCTTCCAGATGCAGGTCGCGGGTTAAACTCACCTCCTCGAGAAGGCTTTTCTGCATGGATTCGGTGGTTTCCAGATCATAGTTTATATTGCTAACGATAAACCTGTTAAACCCAACATCACGAAAAAGCTGTCCTCTTAGGTCGATTCCAATACCCGGAAGGTTCAGGGTATCAATCATAGATATTTGCAACTCTTGATATGATTCAAGCGAATTTTTTACTTGCCCGGGCAGTCGATTTTGGGCAAGCTTGTTTAAAAGAATAATGACTCCATCTGATACATCAACCTCTTCCTCCCCCTCAACAAATTGAGGTAATATTCCTATTGAATAGAGGCTATCCATTTGCAGACTGGCATGGCTCATGTACTGAACCTCCATTTCGTCAATATCAAGCATAGAAGACAATGTATCCAATGAGTTTTTATCTATAAACTGTTGCCACACAGTTGGAAAAACCTGTTGGAATTCGGCGATTTTCTGCTCTCCAATCCCAGCATCACTCACAAAATATGGTTTAAGAGCCTGTAAAATACTATCGCGCTCCAGAGAGACTTCCTCTCTGGATTTATATATTGGGAAATCGAATTCAGGGATCAGGTTATCATGCATCCATGGAGAGCCCTGCTGATATTCGTATGGAAATTTACCCAGGTGAGGAAAGAGATAGAAAGTTATTGCCACTGAAGCAATTAGTAGAAGTCCTAAAAGAATTCTGCTAAAAAATATCTGACCCTTTTGCAAAAACTTTTTCATAAGCTCAATTTGCTTCGACAAAAATAGCATTTTTACTTTGGTCACAAGGGAAACATGCAAAAGGCCTATCAATAATTTTGTAAATTTGGGAGGACATAAATTAACCTTATGGAATACGGGGTCAGTATTTTAAGCGTAATACCAGTACGATCCGAACCGGATCATCGAAGTGAAATGATTAATCAGTTACTTTTTGGTGAACAGTTTACAGTGCTGGAAGAAAAAGATGGCTGGCAGCATATTCAGAGTTCTCTTGATGGATATATAGGTTGGATTTCAATGGGGACGGCAATTTCTCTGGATAAGGCACCAATAACAGGAAATCCCAATCCATATGAGGTCATTTCCCAGGCTATGAGAGTAAGTCCTATTGCCTCACCTGAAAGTTCCTTCTTGATTCTTCCCGGCAGCAGCCTTCCGGGACTTGATCCTTCAAATGGGGAATTCGCCCTCGGCGGTATAAAATACAAGGCTCATGCAAGTTTCTTGCAAAAACAAGAATCGTGTACCCCTGAGAAACTTTCTCAAGCTGCAATCATTTTCATAAATGCACCTTATCAATGGGGAGGAAGGAGTTTATTTGGTGTTGACTGCACTGGATTGGTCCAACTTGCCTATAAAATATGTGGAATTGCTCTGCCCAGGGATGCCGGCCAACAAGTACTAAAGGGAGATGCTTGTAACTTCGCCTCTGAAGCCAGGCCAGGCGATCTTGCCTTTTTTGCAAATCCCGAGGAAGAAATTTCCCATGTCGGTATGATCCTCGACCAGGATCACATTATCCATGCCTCAGGAAAGGTGAGAATCGACAAATTTGATCACCAGGGAATATATAATAGGGAACAGGAAAAATATTCTCATGTTTTAAGGGTGATAAACAAGTATTTACCAAACGTTTAGGCGATGTTAAAGAACTGTTAAGAAGTCTCAGGAATATCTATTAATTATTACTTTTGCGAGCGTTAACTAAAAACCCAAAAAACGCAGAATACTATGAAAAAGTTGATTTTCGTCCTCATGGGAGTAATGATTTTGGTTTCCTGTAACAACGAGAACAGAGAACTCAAAAACCAGGAGGCTGTAGTTGTATCATTAGCCGATTTTGAGAAAGAAGCCCTTAATCTGGTTGATCAGAAGATAGCTCTGGAGGGAACAGTTACTCACGTATGTAAAAATAGTGGTAAAAGGTTTTTCCTTGGTGAAGAAAGAATTAAAATAGTGTCCAGCGATAAGATCGGCTCATTTGAAACCAGCCTGGAAGGTAGTGATGTATTGGTAGAGGGAGTTTTACGAGAAGAGCGTGTTGACGAAGCTTTC
>JAUVKA010000163.1 GCA_030592205.1 Bacteroidota bacterium
ATACCAGCGATCATAACAACTAATAACGGAACTCTGCTTGCCTTTGCAGAGGGGCGTAAAAATGGCTGTTCTGATACTGGTGATATTGACTTGGTGCTTAGAAAATCAACGGATAATGGAAATAATTGGAGCCCCCTTAAAGTTATTTGGGACGGCGGTGAGAACGTTTGTGGAAATCCAGCCCCTGTTGTCGACAGGAAAACAGGAACAATTTGGCTGCTATCAACTTGGAATCTTGGAACTGACCATGAATCCCGAATAATTGACCAGACAAGCCAGAATACAAGAAGAGTTTTTGTAATGCATTCAAAAGATGACGGTGACAGCTGGTCGGGGCCGAAGGAAATCACGGAGTCGACTAAAAAAGAAAACTGGACATGGTATGCAACCGGTCCGGTTCATGGCATCCAGTTGAAAAAGGGAAAACATAAGGGCAGACTTATAATCCCATGTGACCATATTGAAGCTGATACAAAACATTATTACAGTCATATTATCTATTCAGATGACCACGGTGAGAGCTGGAATCTGGGAGGCAGTACTCCTCAACATCAGGTAAATGAATGCACAGTAGTGGAATTGGATGATGGGAAGTTGGTGTTAAATATGAGAAATTATAACCGGGCCCTAAGAGCCAGAAAAGTTAGCATTTCTGATGATGGAGGAGAAAGTTGGTCTGATATATATTCAGATATCCTATTACCAGAACCTATTTGTCAGGCCAGCCTCATAAAAAGCACATGGCAAAAGCAGGGTGAAAGCTTATATTTCTTCAGCAATCCGTCCAATGATCGTAATAGAGAAAATATGACTATTAAAATTAGTCAAGATCAAACATCCACTTGGACAGATTCGATCCAAATACATCCAGGACCGTCTGCATACTCGGATATTACAATTATTAAGAAAAATGTAGTGGGCTGTTTATATGAAGCTGGAGAAAAATCCCCTTATGAAACCATTAAGTTTATTAGTATCAATGTAAGGAAATAGGGATATTGTAGCCCAGGGCTTGTTGAATTTACGAAATCCCGATCGATAGCGTCAGCATATCGGGATGCCCTGGGACGATGGCATTTCCTTCCTGCATACACTGCACCAGCTTGCTGTAAACTGCAACATGATAACATTACCACGTAATTCTTTTATGCTGGTTTTTTCTCCATTGGGCAATTCCAAAACAAAATTGGGACACTTGTCTCCAACTTTTACAATAAAACCTCGATCTCCACTCTCATTCTGGGCAGCCAGAAGAAGGGGTGTAAATAATAGAATCAATAAAATCAATCTTTTCATCCTGCTAATATACCAATCCACAAATATACCAATCCACTAATCTACTAATACACTAAATAACCAACTTTGTAACAATTGTAACAAATATTTAACAGGAATCTATCTATTTTTGTGCCCTTGATATCGAATAGAACATATATAATACCATTAGCAGTATCAATTTTTGTGATCTTCATACTTGGTATGATGAAGATCATGATGGATACACCTATGCTAATGTTCGATCGTTTCTTTGATGGGGCAGGATGGCTGCAAATCATTTTATTAGCGGCTTATGGAGCTTTTCTGACTCAGAAAATGCTAGACCCTTCACAATCAGCTGTATGGCGCAAAAGAAGCTGGTTGCTATTCTCAATAGTATTCTTTACTCAGTTTGCCTTAGGATTGATTGCAGATGAAAGATTTTTAATGTCGGGCAGTTTGCATATGCCTGCTCCATTTATGATTATTGCTGGTTCTGTGTATCGTGGTCGAATGACTATTATGCCAATTCTCCTTCTTAGCAGTATAGCCTTAAGCGGCCCTGCTTGGTGTAGCCATTATTGTTACCTGGGGGCCTAGGACAGCCTTATGGCAAGATCTAAGTCCAAAGACTCAAGACGAAAGACGGCAATTAATAATAAATGGGCTTGGAAATGGAGCTTTTTGGTTCTTGTTATGATTTTTGCAATTGTATTCAGACTTACCGGCTTGAGTGGATGGCTTACTTTGGGGCCAGCAATAGCATTTGCCCTTATGGGGATTGGAATTATGATATTTATTTCCAGAAAGCAAAAAAAGATGGTGCATTGTGTTGCTTTCTGCCCTATTGGGACTGTTGTAAATTTCGCCAGGTTTATTTCTCCATTCAGGATGAGTATTGAATCCTCATGTACCGGTTGTATGCAATGTATCCCAAGCTGTCCTTATGATGCACTCAATATTGAAGATATTAAATCAGGAAAGCCTGGCTTAACTTGTACTCTTTGCGGAGATTGTGTTACCACCTGTGAAGTAAACGCCATCCGATATCATTTCTTTCGTTTAAGTCCCACGGCTTCAAGAAATCTTTACCTATTTATTACTATCAGTTTGCATATTCTTGGTCTTGGCTTAGCTCGCATGTAAGTACTTTAAGTTCATGTTCATGTTCATGTTCATGTACTTTTTGAAAACTATCCAGATAATGTGCATTACATGAAACAAGGTTATAAGAATCTAGCAGAAAGGATAATAGAAGGTTTGTCTCAATTCGATTCAAGGCTAATGGTTCCTCTTGAATAGTATTATTTGAAATCGAGATTTGCAATTGACAGGAAACTTGTCGAATTTTAAGTATTGAATATGTATTGTTGAATTTTTACATTTAAATTAAACCAAAGATGAAACGTATTGTTGTTATTGCTTTGTCCTTGATTTTTTCATTCTCAATTTTTGCACAAGTGAAGAATCTTAAAGGAGATGGACAGATTTTCTGGGAAGAAAATTTTGATTGGGAAAATCCTGATGATCCTAAAGGTTGGACTGCCCCTGAAGGGTGGTTTGTAGAGGATAACTCATCGGATGATAATGGATTTGTTTGGGTTTGGACCAAGGATAGTATGCAAGGGCCATTTGCCCATCGTGATGGTGGCTATATAATAAATTCCAGCACGAGGGAGAATGGTTTTTTATCTATCGACCTGGACAATCTGAATGCATATGTTGATTATATGGAAATGTTATTTGTTAACAGTACGATTACTTTGCCAATAATGGATTTTAGTGAGCATCCTTCAGTTCTTATCGGCTTTGAGCAAATGTTTAAATATTTCAACAGTCCGAGGATGGTGTTAGAAGTATCGAATGATAATGGTGCACACTGGGCTACATTTGATCTAAAAATGGGCACCAGTTCAATGACCAATGTATTAAACTTGCCTAATGATGAAGTAGCTCATTATAATGCAAATCTTACTGATGTTGCCGGCGGACAACCTGAAGTAACAATAACGATAACCTGGGAAGGTTCCATGTTGTATTTCTGGATGCTGGATGACATTTTTCTTTATGAAGGATGGGACTACGACCTAAAAATGAACCATTGGGAGATTCAGTTGGTTGACGAAAACGCTGAAGATGCTCCCGGATTCTATTACATGATGCCTAAATCTCAAATTATTCCTCTGGGTGGTTTTCAAGCCAGTGTGATTAATTATGGAGATTATGAGATTAATAACATCCATTTGAATGTTGCCATTAATAAAAATCATATTGAGCAATTCAATGCCAATTCTGAATTCATTTCTTATAAGGATGTTGGCGATCCTGCAGATACCCTGTTAATTGAAGAAAACTATACTCCTGTAGATTTTGGTCATTACGAAATATCTTTCAGTATGATGGGAGATGAGGAAGATCAAGCTCCTGAAAATAATTCTCAATCCTATTATTTCCATGTAACCGACAGTGTTTTTGCCCGAACTCCTGATATAAGCGAGGCAAATGAAAGTCCATGGAAGAATTATTACTATTACACTCATGAAGGTGATATAATGGGGGTTGAGTTTAATCCAATCGAAGATTGCACAGCAAGCTCTATATCTGTATTTATTTCCCGAAGTAATATGTATGTTGATTTTATGTTTGTGCTTTATGAGATTACAGCAGGCGAAGGTGATGATCTGGAAATGATTGAACTGATCAGTTCTGAGATGACCTGGGTAGATTCCCTTGTTCTGGAACAAGGTTGGGTTACCCTTCCGCTTGATCCTGACGGAATAGGAGAATTCATGAAAGCAGGTAAAAGGTATATCGCAGGGGTCCAATTCTGGACCTATATTGAGGAAGCTGATCTGGCCGACCGGGGAGATACCTTCTGGCTTGGAAGTACCCAGGATTACCCGGATTCATATGACAAACAATGGTGGTATGGATCTTATGACGGCTTATGGACTCAGGGGTCCAATAACAGTAAGATGATAAGGCTGAATATTGATAATCATGAAAATATTATTGATGGAGTTCCTAATAGCCTAAATTTAAGTAGCCTGTCTCAAAATTATCCTAATCCATTTAATACCTCAACTCAAATAGATTATACTCTCGCTAATGAGGAAGCAGTGTTAATTGAGATTAAAGATATCAGCGGCAGGATAGTCCAATCCTTAGATGAGGGTTATAAGAGTGCTGGAAAACATTCTGCAATATTCAGTAGGTCAGATCTTGATGCAGGATTATATTTCTATACACTGAAGGCTGGAGAAACGATCGAGACCAAAAGAATGACTATTAAATAATATGTAGAGGCACATCGTGATGTGTCTCCATCACGATGTGTCTCAACAAATCATATTTACTGGCAGCTATCGTTTGCCATTCCAGGCGTACCAAGATCACCGGTATTGTACGATGAGGTAGATTTACACCAGGATGTTCCTAATACAGCATTAGTTGCATTCATAAATATTGGGTTTAAACTGATTGATGCACCTGATCCACTGGGAAAATCCGTATCTCCATAATTGACTGAAAAGATCACAACACCTGGATTACCATCCATTTCCTCATTATATATGGTAAGAACAGCACCAGTGTTTGAAAGAGTTATTGCTGAACCATAAACATACTTATTAGTGACATCTGTTGCCTGGACTGTACGAGTTATAGCATAATATTCACCTGGCAACAATAAGATAGAATCTGTGATTGTATGCATATTGGTATCATCTCTTCCAAGGATAAGATTCTGAAGGTTGATTGCCTGATCTGAATTGTTATATATTTCAAACCATTCCCCTTCTGTATCAGAAAGCGCTGAGGGGTCATACATTATCTCTGTTATCAATAAATCTCCATATGCAAGGGGGCCGCCTGGCAGACTGTCCTGATTATCCGATATGTCAATAAATTCCATAATAACCTCTGTTGTATCTTGAATTATCTGGAAGCTAGCCATGCCATCAGATATAGAGGCATCCACAGAAATTTGATAATGTCGGTTTGCCAAGGGAGCTGGAATATTTCCGGTCAGGTTTTTGATAACCACAGATCCATCAGGCTTCAGATAGGACAGGTTAACAGATATATCAAGAGGTGAGGGCTCAAAATAGCCCTTTCTTGTTTCAGTTTCACTAAATACCAGTGAGCCCAAAGATGATGTTACTGTCGTTGAATAATTTGCAAAACTGTTTGTTATGTTTTCAGAATATACTACGGACACTATTGAGTTAGTAAGCTTACACAGGACCTCTACCGAATGATGCATATTGCTGCTAACAGTAAATACCTCTGTTGATCCAAAGTAATAAGGGTTATCAAAGGCAGCTGGCAGATTATTGTCTGAAAATGCCTCCACATAATAGTCACCAGTTGCCAGCTCGATTGTATCCGGCATTTCGAAGACCGTTTCGAATGTCATAGCCAAAGTGCCATCAGCCTGGTAAACCATCACTTTGAAATCTTCAACTGATGGGATTGTTTTAAACTCGCCGCCTAAATCATGAACGTTAAGAACCGAACCAATATCAATGTGTATTTTACCGGTTTCCTTACTGGAACTTGACAAATCTTTTTCACAAGAAATAAAGACAATAGTCGTTAAAAGAACTACTAAATAAAGAATGTTTTTCATTGCATTTTTTTTAATTAATTAATTTAGATGAAAGCACTAATTCAATGGTCAAATCCAATAATTTCTGATTTCTGATTTTTTTTTTGGATAGACCTGTAATTACATGCTTTAAGAATATAGATGCTCTTTAATGAAGAAAATGGAAAATAATTTCATGATTTTTAAAAGTATTGAGGAAAAACACCCTGATTCCGACTGATTCATTGGCATTCTATGCTCAAAATCCTCTCCGGAATCGCAGGAATACGCACTACTACCGTAGCTGGTGTAGAATCCAGACCTTCTGAATATTATATGGGAGCTAGCGGAGGTGGTGTATGGAAAACATCAGATTATGGCCTGTCGTGGCAAAATGTATCAGATGGATATTTTGCAACAGGATCAATTGGAGCGATCAGGATTTTTCAAAACAATCCTGATATTGTTTATGTGGGAACCGGATCTGATGGTATACGCAGTAATATTATTATTGGTAAGGGAATGTACCGTACTGTTGATGGCGGCCAATCCTGGTCACCACAGAACAATCAACCAACTGCCGAATTGTATCAGGTAAACCTGGATGATCAATTTCCATACTGGCTATATGCTGGGCAACAGGATAATTCAACACTGGCTATCCCAAGTAATAGCAGCCTTTATTCAAAAAGAGGGAGAACCAATATTTTGTCTGTTGGTGGTTGTGAAACAGGACCGGCCGTGCCCAAACCAGGGAATCATAATATAGTTTATTCAAATTGTAAAGGCCGTTTTGGAACTTATAATAAAATCACTGGAATTGAAAAGCAATACCAGGTTGGTGCTACTAATATGTATGGACACAATCCGGGTGATTTAAAATATCGATTTCAAAGAGTGGCTCCAATATTTGTATCGCCACATAATGCTGATGTTGTTTATCATGCCTCCCAATACTTACACAAAACAAGCGATGACGGTGTTAATTGGGAAACTGTTTCTCCGGATTTAACAGCATTTGAGGAAGACAAACAAGTAGTTTCAGGAAACCCGATAACCAGGGATATTACTGGAGAAGAATTTTACAGCACAATTTATTCCCTTAATGAGTCTCCTCTAAAAGAGGGAGTTATATGGGTTGGTGCTAACGATGGACCGGTTCATAGAACCTTAGATGGGGGTGTTAATTGGCTGAACGTCACCCCTGAGGACCTTCCGCCAGGTGGTAGAGTGCAAACTATTGAGGCTTCGCCACATGACCCTGCGAAAGCTTACATAGCTGTTTATCGATGCATGTTAAATGACTGGGAACCTTATATATACAAAACCTCAAATTATGGCAAGACCTGGGTGAGATTAACTAATGGCACAAATGGGATTCCTGCTGATTTTCCCACCCGTGTAATACGAGAGGACCCTGATCGAGAGGGTTTGTTGTATGCTGGAACTGAATTCGGTATTTTTATATCATTTGATGATGGAGCCAACTGGCAAACCTTCCAGCAAAACTTGCCTGTTGTATCTGTAACAGACATTAAGATATTCCGCAAGGATCTGATTCTGTCAACAATGGGAAGGTCGTTCTGGATAATGAATGACATCAGTCCACTACATGGATTTGACTTTGCTAAAGAGGATGAAGTTCAACTTTTCAATCCTCGGGTTGCTTTTCGTTCAAGGGATATGCGAGGAGCCAATATTGACTATTACCTCCCGGAGACTGCAGATTCTGTAAGTCTTAAAATACAAGAGTTTTCCGGAAATGCAGTAACTTCTTTAGATGCATCTTCTCAAAAAGGTTTTCACAGGATAAATTGGAGTTTGACAAAAAAGGGAAGTAATCCTCCATCTGGAAGGAGAAGATCATCTGGAATTAAGGTTGTTCCAGGGCGTTACATTATTAATCTGCTTGTGGACGGAAAAATCCTTGAATCCAGTTTCACTATACTGCCTGACCCACGGGTATTACAGGATGGGATGACCCAGGAAGATTTCCAGGAGCAGTATGATCTATGTGTCAAAGTTCAGGAATTGCAGTCTAGGGCCAGGGAATTTCAGAAGGAAGTGGATTTACTACTTGAAACACTTAAGGAGAAGGCTCAAGGCTCAAGACTCAAGGCTCAAGTAAGGAAGAAGGTAGAGGTGTTAAGTGAAATAAGGTCGGAATTGGTCACTGAAAAAGGTCCTTATCCACAGCCTATGTTATTAAGTCAGATCAGTTATTTGTACTCAATGATTAGTAGAGTTGACCAGAAGCCTGGCAGAAATGCATATATTAGATATGATGAGCTAAGAAAGCAGCTTGAAATATTAAATAAGCTCCTAAAAGAACTGCGTTCAGGAACAA
>JAUVKA010000119.1 GCA_030592205.1 Bacteroidota bacterium
ATCCCCTGAGCGAGTATATCCCCCCAAGTTTAAATCTTTCATTATCATAAACTTGGCCTCCATTCAGATATCCTCCACGTCCACCAATATTTAAAACCAGGAATGTCCCAAGTGGAAGAAAGAAAGCTGCACTGCCGGTATTCTCCCAATAAACGCTGCTGCTATCTGTCATGTCTGATTTTCCTAAACTCTTATTGCCTACCCCCAGATTAGCCTTGATTATGAATCCTTTGCTGGGATTAAGTGGATTCTCAAGTTGCTCCCAATTCCAGCTCAAACCATAAAGTTTAACATCAAGATCTGCAAGAAAAGGATTTGGCTCTTGAAGAAGCACAGAGCTGGCTTTTTGTCGGATATAAAATCCAATCCTGTTTTGGATACGAAAAGCCACTTGTATTCCAAAACTCCAATCTGTACTTAGGTAACTACTGTCCTTCCTGTATATATTCATTGAGGAGGAAAAACCGATGGGCCAAGCCATGAAATAAGGAATATCAAACCCTGCATTTAGCTCTTGGTTCTGATTCCCTGGAGCCTTCCATCTTATCCTAAAAGTTTCAGCTTGCTTCAGAAGATTATTTAGGCTGAGATCTATGCTACCCGTTAATGAAATCCCAGTTCGATTGTCAGCTCCGGGGACCAAGCCAATCAAACCATCAAAACTATTAGCCATTTTTCTTTTTGGACTAAGGTAAATCCAGGCTTTGTCCTCAGCAAATCCAACCTCCAGTGGGCGGGCCATTTGGATAATCTCACTATTTTCCAATTGTTTACCTGCCCGTAAAATTCTTTTTTCACTATATGGCTGCCCAATTTTTATTCCAATTATCTGCTCAAGCACTCCATCAGATACAAGTCTATCTGATCTATTAACAATACTGTCGATCCTAATAAATTGGCCGGCATCCACAATTATGCTGGCTTCCACAATACTGTCTGAAATTGTGATCGAATCATATCTGACCGAAGCAAAAGGGTAGCCATTATTTTCATAAATCTTCACATAGGCATCCCGAATATTTTCAATTTCTTCTATCGAAATGGATTTTCCTGATTTCACTCTAAGTGACCTGGGAATTCTTGAAAAACCGGGTGGATGTGCCCTGGGCAAGGACACACGGCCCCAATTATATGAATATCCCGAATAAAAATCAGTTCTAATGAAAGCCTTACTCACTTCCAGCGAGTTAAAACCAGCAGCCAGATAACCAGCCTGATAATAACGATCACGCAAGGTCACCATGGCATTAACTGCTTCTGTTGAATCAGGGAATAGTGATTTGGTGATCTCCGTTATCCATTCCTTGTTTGCCGTATTGGCTGGAAAATCAATATCAAGTTTGTATCTATTTTCCTGGTTAAAAGCCTCCTGGTTGAATAGGAGACAAAAAATCAGACTTAAAGCTAATGTGGATTGCCTGAGGATCAATTATGTTTACGTATTAACCTGTGATTCTGCATAGTATCCATTTCCTAAATCTATTTTAACCTGTCGTAATATTACGAATATTGTGTTGGGTGAAAAATTTCTTAAGTAAATTTTCCATTCTGCACACTGGCATGCATCTATTAAAGTAAACACAATTGTTTCACCAAAACGAATAGTATGAAAAAGAAATTGTATTCTTTCGGGATCGCCGTTATTATCCTGCTTATGTTTTCAGCAAATAGTAATGGACAAGATGTTCCCCAGCCAGGCGACCTGCTTATAACAGAATTCCTTGCGAACCCTGGAGCAGTATCAGACACCAAAGGAGAATGGATTGAACTTCTGAACACATCTGAACAAACCCTGTTATTAACTGATTTACTTATCAAGGATGATGGATCAAATAAAAATACAGTAGAGGGAGATGAAGCTATCATTTTACCGGCCGGAGAATATTTTCTGATGGCCCGATCTGCTAATTCGGAAGAAAATGGAGGAGTAACACCAGATTATATATATTCGAATTTTACTCTAAGTAATTCTGAAGATGAGATTATCCTTTGTCTTCCAGATGGTACTGTATTGGATCAGGTAAAATACGATTCTGGTTGGCAGATTGCCAGTGGTGTATCCCTTGAATTAGATCCAGAATTAGTCGACTCCGGATTAAACGATGATGCAGAAAATTGGAATCTGGCTTCAATACAATTTGGAGATGGGGATATGGGTAGTCCGGGTATGGCAAACTCCTCAGCAACAGGAATTAATCAACAAGGTATTGTTGAGTATCTGGAGGTTTATCCTAATCCATGCTTTGGAATGCTGAATATCCAACTACAGCTTAATAAGAAGGTTCCGGTTCTCATTAGCATGATTAACCTTGTTGGGCAGGAAATCAATATTTTCGAATGTGACTTATGCAAAGAAATTAGCCTTGTCATGGATACAGAATGGCTGGAAAAAGGGATATGGATTATCCGCACTAACTACGGATCTCAAACAGAATTATGTAAGGTTCTTATCTATTAACTATGATCATCTACTCCATGGATCATTTTAAGAGAATGCATTATTGTCGGTAATATTTCTGAACAATATTCGGTCACTGCCCTTAAGCTGCCTGGCAGAGTATACACCAAAGAATGCCCCATAGTACCTGCCACACTTCTTGACACTAATGCATTTGGCTTAATCATTCCATACTTTACCCGGATCATTTCCATGATTCCGGGTATTTCTTTATCAAGTAATTTCTTAACAACATCAGGAGTAAAATCCCGGGGACCTATACCTGTTCCCCCAGTAGTGAAAATAACATGAACCGCAGAATTCCTTGACTCAACCAGCAGGTTTTCCAAAAGGTCAGGATCATCGGGTATCAGATGTTTATGTATCTCAATTTCGTGGCCCTTATCCTTGAAGAAAGACTGAAGCATCTCTTCAATTCCCGGTCCGCTAAGATCTTCGTATTCACCCTTGCTTGCCCGGTCGCTCAAGGTAATTATCCGGAATAGTATTTTATCAGGCAGGGTCATGCTTTATTTTATCAATTAATTTAACATCCCCGATTATCATACTCTTGTCCACAGCCTTACACATATCATAAACAGTAAGTAAAGCAATACTAACTGCTGAAAGGGCTTCCATTTCCACGCCGGTTTGACCAATACAGCGAAGTTCACTACTTATAACAACTCCGGAATCAGTTACCTTACCCACCACGCTAATCTTTGTTAACTGCAAAGGATGGCAAAGGGGAATCAGCTCTGCAGTTCTTTTAGCTGCCTGTACACCCGCAATTTCTGCCACAGTAATCACATCACCTTTCTTCATCTCATTGTCGCGGATTAAGGTTATGGTTTCCGGAGTAAGACAAATCATACCTTCTGCGCGAGCAATACGTAATTGTTCAGGTTTATGACCAACATCCACCATCCGGGCCCGGCCTTCTTTATCAGTATGACTTAGTTTTGACATTGTACTGTTACTCGTTACTCAGTTATTCGTTACTCGTTAATCGTTAATCGCTATTCGTTATTCGTTATTCGTTATTCGTTACTCGGTTACTCGTTACTCAGTTACTCTATACCTATACTTATCCTCAAGCCGTAAGCCTCAAGCCTTATAAGTATTTTTAACCTCCAATATTATAAAAACTCCCCTGAGGATTCTGACCACCTCTTTTTGGTTTGTTCTCTAATGCCAATGCAAGGGCCTCTGCCGGACCCATATCACGCACAGAATAAGCTTTAGGACTAAACAGACATGGTTTTATGTAACCATCACTGGTAAGCCGCAAGCGGTTACAACTTTCGCAAATCCCTCCTTGCCCTCCTTCAACAGGCCTAAAATACCCGGTTTCCATATCCATCATGTGAATAAATCTTACTTGCAACCCATTATCCCTGCCAAACTGTTTCACCAATTGTGCATCCGGTTCATCATGACTCTTTTCAATAACACAATTCAGCTTAATTGGTCGTAAACCAACCTGCTTAGCCTTTTCGATGCCGGCAAACACTTGATTGATATCCCCACCACGAGTTATTGATGCATATTTCTGAGGATCGGTGGTATCCACACTAACGTTAACCCGATGTAAACCAGCTGATTTAAGTGGTTCTGCAAATCGATCCAGAAGGATAGCATTAGTGGTCATCCCCAGATCGCGGATACCCGGTACCTGTGCAATCATTGCCACCAATTCCACAATTCCTTTCCTAACCAGGGGTTCGCCCCCGGTAATACGAATCTTACTAAGCCCCATAGGAACGACCAATTTAACCACCTCAAGGATCTCATCAAAGCTAAGAATATCATCGTGTTTAAGAGGAGGAACCCCTTCTGGCGGCATGCAATAAGTGCAACGAAGATTGCAACGATCTGTTACCGATATCCTTAAGTAATTAATTTCCCTGTTAAATCTGTCGTACATCTACCCAATCTCCTTTTTCAATAGATTTTATTCCAATATCCATAGAAATAATTCCGCTTGCCTGGTTAAGTGCAAAAATATGAGCTGAGCCATGATAATCAAGCGGCATAAGCTCCCCCTCCTTGTTTATCTCAACCGGGAACCATGATTGTCGGGATGCCTTCTTTCTGGTTATTCTTTTTCCTGTCGGCAGTTTTATACCCACAGGCTTCCAGTCATGCCCCATACACTTATAAATAAATGGCTTGGCCAGTAATTCGAAAATAACGAATGATGAAACAGGATTACCAGGAAGACCTATTACATATTTCCCGTTTCTCACCCCAAAGGTTGAAGGTTTTCCCGGTTGAACTGCAACTCTCTGAAACTTGAGTTCAAATCCCAACTGTTTCAGTACCTCCGGAACAAAGTCAAATTCCCCCATTGACACCCCGCCTGAAAGCATTAGAATATCACTTTGATCCAATGCATTTTTTATCATTGCATAGGTCCGTTGCTCATCATCCGGAGCTATCCCAAAATAAACAGGAGATAATCCCATACTTTTCAATTGAGCCATCATTTGGGGAGCATTGGAGTTTCTAATTTGTGAAGGACCCGGAACTATTTCCGGTTCAACCAACTCTGTACCAGTAGCCAATACAGCTACACGTGGTTGTTTGTAAACCTTAAGCTTACTGGCACCTACCGTTGCCAGAACAGGAATATGTCTTACTCCAATCAGGGTGCCGGCCTCTAAAATAAGATCTCCTTTTTGGACATCTTCACCCAGAATGCAGATATTTGAGCGTGATTTCCCGTTTGAGAATCTAATTTTTCCTGATTTTGTTGTCTCAGATTGCTCAACCATGATAACAAAATCTGCTCCTGCAGGAACCATCGCACCTGTCATTATCTGAGCACATTGTCCGGGTGCAATACTCATCTTGGGGGTCTCTCCTGCCTTGATCACCTCCACTAACTCCAATTCCTTGTCCAGATCTGCCTCACGACAAGCGTAACCATCCATGGCACTTTTATCAAAAGGGGGCATATTAATATCTGAATGAATATTTTGCGCC
The DNA here is from genome assembly GCA_030592205.1 of Bacteroidota bacterium. Taxonomy (GTDB): domain Bacteria; phylum Bacteroidota; class Bacteroidia; order Bacteroidales; family UBA12481; genus JAUVKA01. The sequence goes on from JAUVKA010000119.1 coordinate 5,426, forward strand.
AGAACTCTACCAGGCGAATCTGTAAAGGAAACCTCCTCAACACTATTTATTTGTGCACTGCTCAGAATTATATCCAAGGCTTCTGAAAACAATATCATAATCTTCTTATAAGGCTGGCAAAGTTAGGCTTTTTTAAAAAATCCAACACATTTTTTCCACAATCAAGATTCTTATGCATCTATACCAATAGAAACAAAGAAGTAAATCAAAAAACCCGGATGGAACACCTAAAAACAGTCTGATTTTATTAACCCAAATAAATAGAAATTTTATTAATCCTAAAAAGTAATATTATGAAATCAAAATTATTTTCAAAAGCTAGATTGCTTATCGTTTCCGCAATTCTTCTGTCGTTTTCGCTGGTAACCGGATTTGCCGAAGGCCCAACAATGTCTGCATGTCCGCCTGAAACTGGTGGCTATGCTCATGTGGGTAGCAGATCAACAGAGGTTTGCACTAGAACTGTTACAACAGAAGGCTATTTCTGGCATATTGGAGGAGAAGTTAAATGGGTTGGAGCTATTATTGCCAATGTTGGCGGCTATTTTGAAAAAGGGAAAGATATAAAAACATATGAAGGAACAGAGTACAAATGTAATGGTATGAATTATGATTTATGCTGGGTGTGCAATTGCTATTACCAGCCCGTTGTGACAGTTGAAGATTAAAAAAGCTTAGATTTACTACATATTCCTGCACCTCAACTAGGAAATCAAAAACCATATCTCACATGAAGAAACTTCTTTTTTTAATGTTGATTATAGCTGCTGCATGCACAAATGATGAAATAAGCTACAACCCTGGTTTAGTTGAACTTGAGTCCTCACAAAAAGGTGGATTACCTTTTATAAGAGATTCTATACTCTCTGATTTCTCAATATTGAAGCTTGAAACTCCTGATGGTATTTTTTTGGGATCAATTGATAAATTGATTTTCACAAAACATCGGATTTTTATTTCTGACACGAAAATGATGAACTCTGTATTCATTTTTGATCTTTACGGACAATACATCAATCACCTCGAAGGGGGCTTCAAAGGACCAGGGGAATTCATCAGGCCACAATCTATAACCTCTGATTTCAAGAGTGATGAATTGTATGTTTTTGACGACAAACTTCAGAAACTTATCCACTATGATCCGGATGGAGAATTTCTTTCCGAGTTCAAGATGAAATATACAGCCAATGACGTGGCTAAACTAAATGATGATTATTTTGCCTTCAATTCCGGATATCCTCAAATTGATAATAAAGTCAATTCTTATGACCTAATATGTACCTCAGGCTCTGGAAAGATCAGTAATAAATTTTTACCTCTCAGAGATTGGAGAGTAGGAACAATTTTCAACAAGAACAATGCATTTACAGAGTATATGGACACTGTTTGGTATTGTCCGGTATATAACGACACCATATACAGACTTACTGAATCTAGTCTTAAACCGGTATACCACTTTAATATGGATGACAAATTCATTGATGATAAACTTGCAAATAGAATCAAAGTTGATGACCAGGCATGGGAGTATACCCATGCAATAGGGACTTTTCTAAAAGCGGGAAATACTATTTACCTTGGATATGGTATTCGCGATCCTCAAACAGGAAGAAAGGTAAGGCTGCATGTTTTTTGTGATATTGACAGCAAAAACATAAGATCTGCATCGAGTTTAACAGGATCTGGTTTATCTGATGGTCTTTTCACAGGACCCATATCATCAACAGGAGATTATTTTGTTGGTACTATAGAAGCCTTCCAGGCAAAAAGAAGTTTAGAGTGGTCAATGGAAGGAAAAGAATTCTCAGAAGAGAGAATGGAATTTTATTTGAACCTCTCTGAAAATGATAATCCGCTGCTTATTTTTTATAAGGTGGCACCATTCTAATACGCTTTTAATCAGAGACTTTATCGCTTTAACACAAGAGACGGATCATGATCCGTCTCTACTTTTTTTTGGAAGATTATTTCAACAAGTTCGAATATCGGGAGAGTCTTACCTCTGCTCTCTGCCTTCGGTCCCTGAGCTTGTCGTAGGGCTGCCTTCTGCCTTATAGCCTACTTATAGCCTTATCACCTATGACTAAGCCTTTTACTTAAGCCACAAGCCCTAAGCCTTAAGCCTTTTTTTGCGATAAATCGCCCAATAAGCCAGTGGAATAAAGTACAAACTCACAAAGGTTCCGATAGTCATCCCTCCGATTACAGCTAGTGCCAGTGGTCGTTGCAACTCGGCTCCAAGACCTTTGAAAAAGAGAAATGGGGTTAAAGCAAGAATAGTGGTCAAGCTCGTCATTAGAATTGGCTTCAATCTCCTTCGACCTCCTGTTTTAATAGCTTCCAGAACACTTTCACCACTCCACCTCGCCCGATTGATGGTATCAATCTTGAGTATGGAGTCATTTATTATAATTCCGCTCATAACGATTATTCCGATGGCTGACATGATATTGAGAGATTCATCAAAGAGATAGAGCAGGAAAAAAGCACCGGCAATGTCAATGGGTAACTCCAGTAATACAATCAGCGGCTGGAGAAAAGACTCAAACTGAGCTGCCAGAATAAAATAAAGCAGCATAATGGATATCAGCAGAACAAGCCCCATTTCACGCATTAGCTCCTTTTGGGAGAAAAAAGTACCTGAGAAAATCGCCTCCAACTGTCCGGAACTTTTGCATCGATCCCGTATTTTATCTATTGCTGATTTATGATTCCCATCCAGGTTTCGAAGAACCAATGGCACGTATTCACCTTCTTTGCCGGCTTTTATACTTTTATAATTCTGCTCTTTAGAAATCCTGACCAGGGATGAAAGGGGCATCTCTTCGCCCTCCTTATTTTTAATAAGTGTTTCCTGAATGATACTCAAAACTGTTCTTTGATTCTCGCCCATCATAATCGGGATAAATCTCTGATAGGTTTTCAATAATCCGATTTGCCTCTGGTTGAACGCAGAACGAAGTTGGTTGTACACCGAAGAGAAATCAATATTATATAACAAAAGCAATTCCGGATCAACCTCAATAACCAGCTGATCCTCAACTGGAATTGATTCGAATAAAAGATTATCCTGATTTTCTGATTTCTCGATAAAATCATATAAGATACCTAATTGCGGAACCTGCTTGGAACGAAGATCCGAAAGCTGAGCAACAATTTCAGGTTTATTTTCTGAGAATATTGCTTCGAAAATATTCTCCGGAGGTCTGAAGCTTGCACTTGCCAGTGGATAGTTCTTATCTATCCAGCTCTGAACTTCTTCCCTCATTCTTTGAATTGCATCTGAATCAATAGTGCTAAGGTATATTTCGGCCTCTGAAGCCGTTTGGTCGACATCCCTGTTTAGAAAGAAGTCCTTTTTACCGGCCAGGACTGAGTACTGTATCAAGGTATCATTCAGAGAGAGTACCATTGCCTGGACCCTTTCGGCATTTTCATTTACATGTACCGGCTCATTCCAATCGAGGTGAACTATCGTTTCCGATTCGCTTATCTCGGGCAACTGCCTTACATCCAAATAATTGATCAATACTACACCACCGAGGATACACAGAACGAATAATATCCCATAAAGAGCTTTATATCGAAAAACATGATTAAACCCTTTCTCATATGCCCCTTCATAGTTAATCCTATTGATTTTACTCAGAAATTTATTTGCTCCTACCTGTTTGTTACGCATATAGAAAAGGCGGAATAGCATTGGCAATAATGTAATGGCCACCAGGAAAGAGACAATTAAGCCTGTGGTAACGGCCACTGCCTGATCAAAGAATAAGGCTCCTGAAATACCACTCAGGAAAATCAGAGGTAGAAATACAGCACTGGTCGTGAGCGCTGAAGAAATTAATGGCCTGATAACTTCGTTCGTACCCAGAATGCATGCCGCTGATAGTTTCTCTCCTTTTTCTATATACTGATTGATGTTATCGATCACAATAATCGAATTATCAATCATCATCCCTACAGCAAGAACCAAGCCCGATAAGGAGATTATGTTTATGCTTATTCCTGTCAAGTAGAAAACCAGAAAACAAACCAGTAATGAAACCGGAATGCTAAATGCAATTAGCAGGGGTGAGCGAAAATCCTTAAGAAACAGAAACATTATCAGAATTGCCAACACTGCTCCAAACAGCAGGCTCTGCCCCAGGTTATTTATGGAAACCTCAAGTATCCTGGTTTGGTCTTTCTCAAGTTCAAAATCCAGATCAGGATAATTTTTCCTGTAGTTCTTTAACAAGCCATCCAACTCCAGCTTCAGGTCTTCCATCCTTGCATCTGCCTGCTTTATTATAGCCAGGCATATACCTTCCTTAGCA
>JAUVKA010000276.1 GCA_030592205.1 Bacteroidota bacterium
TACTTTCAATTGTAGTGGCCATATTTTTCAAAAAAACCATGTTCAAAAGCCACGAGGCACCTTTTGTTATGGAGTTACCTCCATACAGAGTACCCAAAATAAAAACCATTATTGGCCATGTCTGGTTTAGAGGTCAACTGTATTTAAGGAAAATGGCAGGTGTTATCCTAATAGCTTCTGCATTGATCTGGGCCTTAAGTTATTTTCCAAGAACCGAAGGCAGTAAAACTGCACAACTTGAAAACTCATACGTAGGAAAAATTGGCCATGCTGTTGCACCGGTATTACAACCTTTGGGTTTCGACTGGAAGATGGGGGTAGCTCTTCTTACAGGAATAGCAGCAAAGGAAGTTGTTATTAGCACCATGGCTGTCTTGTATCAGGATGATGATCCAAATAGCACTGCAAGCTTGTCGGATAAGCTCAGAGCTGAAGTTCATAAAACGGGTCCCAACAAAGGATCTCCTATCTATACCCCACTTGCAGCACTGGCCTTTTTACTATTCGTGTTAATTTATATCCCCTGCATCGCGGTCCTTGTGGTAATCCGAAAGGAAGCCGGGGGCTGGAAATGGGCTGCCCTGATGGCCGGCTATACAACATTTCTCGCCTGGACAATTAGCTTTCTGGTTTTCCAGATTGGAAGCCTTTTTTGATTTTTCAAACAATCCTTTACGGTGAGTTTTGTAGAGAGGCATGATCAAGCGTCTCTACGAATTATTTCTTTGTGGCCTGGTAATGCTTAAAAGCTTCAGGAAGATTCTTCTTCATCTCAGCAATACGTGTCTCATCCATCGGGTGGGTACTCAACCACTCCGGAGGCTTTGCTCCACCTAATTTCGACATCCTTTCCCAGAATGCGATAGCTTCATTGGGATTATAGCCTGCCATAGCCATGAAATTCAAGCCAAGACGGTCGGCTTCTTTTTCATGTAACCTGCTATAAGGTAAAAGAACTCCAATCTGAGATCCAAGACCGAATGCGGCAAGGAAGATTTGCTGGGTTTGCTCAGGTTTTTCCTGAATCGCTACCGATAAAGCCATCCCACCTAATTGAGTCAATAATTGCTGACTCATCCTCTCATTTCCATGACGGGCAATAGCATGTGCAATTTCATGGCCCATCACCACAGCCAAACCATTAACATTCTGGGTAAGAGGTAAAATACCCTCATAAATAACAACCTTGCCCCCCGGCATACACCAGGCATTGGGCGTTTTATCGGCAACCAGATTGAATTCCCAATCATAATGCTTAAGATATTTTTCCATCCCATTTTCAGTCATGAATTTTTCTACAGAAGATGAAATTCTTGTACCAACCTCTTTTACTTCATTCAAAGCCTGTTGATTTTTAGATACAGGATTTGTTTTAAGAAATTCTCCGTAATTGGCGAATCCCATCTCAGCCATCGTTGCCCCAGGTAGTAGATTCATCTGCTTTCTTCCAGTTAAAGGTACTGTAGCACAAGCAGAAAGCAAAAAGACAATAAAATATGCCGGGAATAATCTTAAGTTTTTTCTCATCTCATGAATTTTAATATTTCGCTAATTTACAACACTAACTAATTAAAGAAGGTTTAAATTGTTTATTAAGATATACAATCATAACAAATTATCTAAATTTGGTCTCAAACTTTCTAGTTCATGCCACATATGAAAAAGGTAATAAATATTCTTCCGGCAGCAATGCTATTTGCTGTGAGTCTGATTGCGTATAGCTGTCAGAGCGATAAATCGAGTGAACCTTATGTTGGTTCAAGAAGCTGTATAGAATGCCACGAGCGTTTTTATCAGCTTTGGGCTCCGTCTTTTCATGGTCTGGCCATGCAAGGTGTAGATTCAACTTTTATCAGCGATCAGATTATTATAAATAGCAGTGAGGTAGCAATTCAGGATCATTTTTTTAAGCCTATCCTTCGTAATGATTCCCTTATTATGATAGAACGGAAGGGTGATCAGGAAAAAGAATATCCCGCCGTTCATGTCCTTGGAGGGAAATACATCTATTATTTTCTAACCCCCTTTGAAAAGGGACGTTTACAAGTGCTGCCCCTGGCTTATGATATTGGAGACCGCGAATGGTATAATACTCCGGCTTCAGCTGTCCGGCACTTTGTAGATCCTGTTGATGATGAGGAGCTCGACTGGCACAGTTTTGCATATACTTTCAATACCTCATGCCATTCCTGCCATGTGAGTCAGTTGGAAACTAATTATGATCTCGAAAGTGATGAATACAGAACAACATGGATGGAAGATGGAATAAATTGTGAAACCTGTCATGGTCCGAGCCAGGGACATGTAGATCTTTTCCGGAAAATTAAAGATGGAGAGGTCCCTGAGGATATTAAACTTGTTGTTACCAGTACATTCACCCATGAACAGCACAATTCAAGCTGCGCCCCTTGTCATGCTAAAATGCGTTCATTATCCGACTCATACATGCCAGGCGAAAAGTTTTTCAACCATTTTGATCTGGTAACATTGGAAGATCCGGATTTCTATCCTGATGGCCGCGATCTTGGAGAGAATTACACCTATACTACATGGAGACTGGCAGGCTGTGCCAAATCGGGAATGTTAGACTGTGTACACTGCCATACTTCCAGTGGGAGATATCGTTTTAAAAATGAAAACCATAACGGAGCCTGCCTTCCTTGTCATGAGGAGAATGTAGATAATATAGCTGCTCATAGTCATCATCCTGAAGGTACGGAGGGACTCATGTGCATCTCCTGCCACATGCCATTGACAGAATTTGCCAGAATGGAACGAAGCGATCATTCAATGCGCCCGCCCATGCCGGCTACCACTCTTGCTTTCGACTCACCCAATGCCTGTAATATTTGCCATGATGATAAGGATGCTGCCTGGTCTGACAAATGGGTCAGGGAGTGGAAAGACCGTGATTACCAGGCCGAACCTCTTGCAATTGCAAGAATGCTGTTGGATGCCAGAACCGGTGAATGGAAGCATTTGGATGATATTCTTAGCGGACTAATGGAAAACCGCTTCGATGAGATTTATACTACTTCCTTTATTCGCCTTCTCAATTCAAATCCTGATGACAAGAAATGGCTTGCAGTCCTTTCTCAATTTGAGAATCCATCTCCTTTAGTTAGATCTGCTGTTGTGAATGCCTTGGGCCAAATCCCTGCACCTGAAACAAAAGCAATGCTCATGCAAGCTACCAGGGATCCTTTCCTGGTGGTCAGAAGAGCTGCGGCAAGCAGTATCGCTGCCTTTCCTCAGGATGCCTTTTCTCCTGAAGAAATGCAAGTTCTTGAACCTTTAATGCAGGATTATGAAAAAGCTTTCCTCTCCAGGCCCGACGATTGGGCTGCACATTATAATCTTGGAAATTATTATCAAAACACACAAAGACTGGAAGAAGCTATCGATTCTTATGAAAAAAGTCTGCAATTATATCCGGAAGGTATTGCTGCCCTCATAAACCAGAGCTTTGCATACAACCTATTGGATAAGAAAGAATTGGCGCTTAATCGTTTGTACAGAGCGATCGAAATAGACCCTGCCAATGAAGCTGCTAATCTGAATTTCGCCATGTTGATGGGAGAATTAGGTCGACTGGAAGAAGCCGAGGAAGCTATGAAAAATGTCCTGAAGGTTAATCCCGAATCGGCACAGGCAGCATATAATCTCAGCGTTATGCTGGCTGAACGGAAACCCAAAGAAGCTTTAGAATATAGCCGGATGGCAATAGAACTGGGACCGAATGAGCCAAAATACCAGTATTCATATGCTTTCTATTTGCTAAGATCTGATCAAAAGAAGCAGGCTGTTGAAATATTGAAAAAGCTTATTGAGAACCAGCCCGCTTATGCAGATTCATGGTTTTTACTGGGTAGCATCTTTGAGGGAGATGAAAATATGGAGGCAGCAAAAAACTTATATCAAAAAGCAATGAAAAACGAATCCCTTAACCAGGAAATCAAGCAGGCTATCAGCAGTAAATTAAGTGAAATGAAATAACTTTGCAGCTTATCTATCGAAATGCTTTCTTTTCCTCTTATTTCTATCACGCCTTGGAGGTTCCGATGTTTTTAATTCAACAAGAACAGCGACACTACCCCATTTTGCCCCTTTGAATGATTTAACAATATCCTTCTCAAACTTACTGTCAACTTCGAAAAAGGTAAAACGCTTCATCGTTTCAATCTTACCTATTTCAATGTCTCTTACCCCGGTACGATCATTTATCAATCCAATAAGATGTGATGGATTAAGGTTGTTTTTTGTTCCAAGATTGATGAAGAATTTCGAGAATTTAACCTTACCTCTTCGATCTTTTTTGCCGCGACCTCCGCGCTCCCCTGAGTCCCGGCCTTCTTTTCCACTTACATTCAGATCTGGAGCATCCTTATAATAATCCAAAAATGAATTGAACTCTACAGAAACAAAATGCTTTATCAATTCATCACGCTCGAGCCAGCCAAGCTTTTTAATAATAGTAGGTATAAACTCTTCAATTTGTGATTCGTTAACCTCTACCTTTTCAACTCTATCAATCAGGTTGTATAATTGCTTTTCACAAATATCCCGTCCCAAGGGTACAGGTTTTCGTGTGAATTTTTTTTGGGTAAGTTTTTCGAGTCGCTGAATTTTGCCTGACTCCCGGGTATGAATAATGGAAATAGATATACCAGTTTTTCCAGCCCTGCCGGTTCGTCCGCTTCGGTGTATATATATCTCCAGCTCATCAGGCAGGTTATAATTTATGACATGGCTCATATCATGCACATCAAGTCCCCGAGCAGCAACATCAGTAGCAACAAGAATCTGGAGATGTTTCTGACGAAAACGATTCATTACAAAATCTCTCTGAGCTTGAGAAAGATCACCATGCAGGGCATCAGCATTATACCCCTCACTCATCAACTTGTCCGCAACATCTTTTGTTTCCGCCCTCGTTCGGCAAAATACAAGTCCATATATTTTTGGGTGTATGTCCACAATTCTTTTTAGCGCCTTGTACCTGTCGCGAGCATGAACCATATAATAGAAGTGCTCTACATTTTCCGCACCGGCATTTCTTTTTCCAACAGATATTTCCACAGGATTCGTCATGAAGTTCCTGGCGATAGACTGAATCTCCTTTGGCATGGTTGCAGAAAAAAGCAGAGTCTGCTTCTCTTTAGGAGTTTCCGATAAGATGGCATCCAGATCATCCTTAAATCCCATAGTTAGCATCTCATCTGCCTCATCCAAAACTAAATAGCGTATTTCGCTGATTTTCAATCTTTTCCTGCGAATTAAATCTAAAGTTCGCCCGGGAGTACCGACGACAATAGAGACTCCGCTTTTTAATGATTGCATTTGCGACTGGATATTGGCTCCACCATAAACAGCTGTAATTTTATGGTGATTAGTGTATTTCGAATACTGCTCTAAATCTTTAGCTATCTGAACACAGAGCTCCCGTGTCGGGCTAAGAATAAGGGCTTGAGGCATACCTGGCTTACCTTCAATTCTTTCCAGCAAGGGCAAACCAAAAGCCGCTGTTTTACCCGTTCCTGTCTGAGCCAGAGCAACCATATCCCGGTTTTCGCTTAATAAAACAGGTAAACATTCCTGCTGTACAGGAGTAGCATCCTCAAATCCTAGTTCCTTTATCCCTTTAAGGATTTCCTGACTCAATCCAAATTCATCAAATTTCATAAATATTTCTCCTGCGGGGCTACCCCTCTTAAAATTTCGGCAAAGGTAGTTTAATATCCGGACAATCAAGTTTTTCAAACACTTATGAAAAGAGGTACTTACATGTCCGGCTGCTCAAATAAGAAGATAATCGCAAATAATGATA
>JAUVKA010000410.1 GCA_030592205.1 Bacteroidota bacterium
AGATTGGGAATTAGGGAATTGGGGAATTAGGAAGATAGGGAGCAAAAAGCTTTGTGTACTTTTGGGATATCCCAGGAAATAATTGTGGTAAAAATATTTGAATACGAAGATTCTCAAAGAATGTTTAATAGAAATTACTAATGGGTGATAAAAAGTTTACCAAAGCTATAGTAAGGAAACCAGGCCGGAGTATGATAAAGGGGATATCTGGTACCGACCAGGGTATTCCGGATTATGATTTAGCCCTTAGGCAGCATAATAAGTATGTTGATGCTTTAAAGAACTGTGGGCTGGATGTAAAAGTTCTGCCTGCAGATGAGAAATTCCCGGATTCATGTTTTGTGGAGGACGTAGCACTATTAACTCCTGATTGTGCTATTATCACGAATCCAGGAGCCCTGTCACGTAAGGGAGAAATACTTGAAATGGCAAAAATTATTAAGGATTATTATGTTGATGTTGAGGAGGTTCGATTACCCGGAACTGTTGAAGCCGGGGATATCATGATGGTTGGAGGGTATTATTACATTGGCCTGTCACAACGAACGAATTTAGCAGGGGCAGAACAGGTCATTAGAATATTGAATAAGTATGGGATGAGCGGATCCATTGTAAAGCTTGAAAAAGTTCTTCATTTGAAAACCGGCTTGTCATATCTTGAGAATAACAATCTTGTTGTTTGCGGGGAGTTCTTATCAAATCCGGAATTTGAAAAATTTAATATTATTGAGATCCCAGAAGAGGAAAGCTATGCAGCCAATTGTGTTTGGATAAATGATAAAGTTCTGATACCAATGGGCTATCCAAAATCAATAAAAAAGATTCTCGATGCCGGCTATGAGATCATCGAACTTGATGTATCTGAATTCCGCAAACTGGATGGCGGATTGAGCTGCTTGTCGTTAAGATTCTGAATCAGGGAACAGTTAATGGGGAACAGGGAAAGTGTATCCCATTCAAGGGAGTTTAAACCTTCAGAATAGAGAGATTTTTAATTTTTTACAGCACTCCAAGTACCACTGAGATTGCCATTAAAATAAAAATCACCGCTCATGGAATCGTAATTTGAGTTTACGGTCCCTTGAAAAGTAAGTGCTGTGCCATACAACATTACTCCTATCGTTACTGCAGAACCATCTATCTTGCTTGAGTTTTGGATAGGATTATAATCAGGAGCATCACCAAAAGCAAATTCGCCTCCCAATGTTTGATTTTCGAACTCAATAAGATTCAATCTTCCGGTATAATGATAGCCAAAAAGAGCAAAGTTGATTGTCCAATGGCCTGTCATTGTTGGCAGGATAGTGATTGTTTTGATGGTTGAGTTGGTTTCATCTTCTCCATATGCCTTTAATGTGATGTCAAAATCTCCCCCTTTTACATATTCATGGGAAGGATTGGCCTCAGTCGTAGTGACACCATCACCAAAGTTCCATAAATATTCTGTTGCATTAGTTGATGTATTCGTAAAGTTAACAGTTACAGGCGCCTTAACATTATTTTTGTCAAAATCGAAGGAAGCAACCGGTTCCTTTTTGCATGAAGAAAAAATGAATAGAGTTATAAATGCAACAAAGAAACCAGAATTATATAATTTCATGATTATAGTTTTAGGATTTGAGGATTAATGCCCAAGTTATGAAAAAAATAAGCTGAATTAGCCTTATTTCCTACTTATGGATTACGATTTCCCCTAATTCCAACGATTTTAATGCATCAAGCTGGGTCGCTGCATCGCCGGCAATGACATAATACATCTTATCAGGATCTATATATTTCCGGGCAAGTTCTTTATGCTGTTCCAGGCTCATGTTTCGGATGGTGTTTTGCTCTGTTATGATATAATCATCTGCCAGCTTATACATACTGATGTCCTCCAGCATGCCAACAAGAGCATACAGGGTTTCAAACTGACGAGCATAAGACTTCAATAATGAGTTTTTAGTAAAATCCAGATCCTCCTGTAAGACACCCTCTCTGTATTTGGCCATCAGATCGTAGAAAATTTTCACAGATTCTTCTGTTGCAGACGAACGGACACTTGAAGATGCAGTAAATATTCCTGCAACAGAATTTCCTGAAAACCCGGTACGGGCCCCATAGGTAAAACCTTTTTCCTCACGGAGAACCAAGTTAACCCATCCGTTGAATGATCCGCCCAGCTTACTATTCATAACCTGGCAGGCGAAATAGTCGGGATTGGTACGTGTAAGTCCTACAGTTCCAATATTAATAACCGATTGCTTTGCACCAGGAACATCAATGAAGTGGATTACAGATTTTTCCGGCGACAGTGGCATAGTATACTCAGGAAAAACTACCTCTTTGGCCATCCATGTTTGAGAAAGTCCCTGGAGTGAAGCCATTATCTCTTCCTTTGAAATTTGTCCTGCTATATGGAAATTGGCCACACTGGGCGAGAAATTTTTGTTATAAAAGGCTTTCAGGTCATCCAGATTGATTGCATTGACCGTTTCTTCGGAACCGCTGCTATTAATAGCAAAAATATGGCCTTCTCCGTATACAAGTTTTTGCAACTGGTCTGATGCTAATGCATTCGGTCGGGCTTTCATTCGCTTCAATGAATTTATGACCTGTATTTTGGCCAGATCAAATTCCTCAGCGTCCCATCGTGGTTCTAGCAACATCTCTTCAACAAGGGCCAGAGTTTCTTCAAAATTGCGAACCAGGGAACTACCGTAAATGCTAATGCCAGTGGTCGATGCAGAAATGCTGATTCTGGCACCCAGCAAGTCGATAGCCTCTTCGAGTTCAAGCGGGGTTTTGTTAATTGTCCCTTCATTCATCAACTGGGCTGTTAGACTTGCTACTCCTGCTTTATCAGGATCGTCGAGATAATGTCCTCCTTTAATAGTAATTGTAAAAATCACGAGGGGTAGTTCATTCTGCTCAATCCCATAAACACCCATGCCATTATCCAGTTTATCCTGCCAGATAACAGGCAGATTGATGTCCGGATCCGGCCCTGACTCCGGCATAATTGACCGGTCAATTGCCGATGGAGTCCTTTCGAAAGGCTCTTCCTCAGTATCTTCGACAATTACCACTTCGGAAGCAGTCATAATATCCTCCTCCACAATACCGGCACTCACTGAACCTTCAGCGATTAGATCTACTTGTCCTTTGGGTACAAAACTGGTTGCCAGGTATGGCATATTCTGGATATATTCTTTATATACACGAAGGACGTCATCCCTGGTGACAGCCTTTAACAGTTCAATATCTGTTTTATAAAAATCCGGAGATCCAGCATATTCATTGAAGGTTGCCAATCGGCTTGATTTTCCAAGAATACTACCTA
>JAUVKA010000109.1 GCA_030592205.1 Bacteroidota bacterium
CATACTGTACAGGCTGTTGGATGCCAAAAGAGTCGAGCAGCTCGGTATGCAGACTTCCGAAACGGGCAATCTCTTGGTTCTGAAATGTATAGATTAATCCTTCAGAAAAAATAGAATCATTAATTACAGTACTTTCAATAAGATTTATGTTGTAACCCAGGCGGTTTAACACATTACCCACATAGGCTTTCATCTGATAGAAATCGCTTTCAATTTGTTTGTTATTCCAATGTTCCATGTTTTTCTTACCTGTGAGGATCAGCATAAGAGATCGATTCTCAAAGTAGGCATCAGTGGAAAAAGGATTTTTTTCAGGATTGATCTGATAGGTATTTCCAAACTCAAAAAGTCTTAGATCCTGGGTTTTATGTTTGATATTTAATATAACAGCCTCAAGTCCGCCATACAGCAGGCTTTGCCTCATCACTCCAAGGTCAGAGCTCAGAGGATTCAATAAACGTACAGATTGCTCCTCTTTAAAGGTTGCATTATCAAGATAATAGCTTGAGCGGGTAAGGGAGTTGGCCATCATTTCTAGAAAGCCCTGAGATACAAGTTGTTCGGAAATCAGGTTCTCCATTTGATCCGGATCAGGGCGGGAACTATAAGAAAGGGTAGAGTAAACCTGATCATGAAGGCCGATAGTATTATATCCATATATCCTGAGAATCTCTTCAATAACATCAACTTCTCTTCTTACTTCCACCCGGTATGTGGCCACCTCCAAATCTAATCCTAGCTTATCCTCTTTAGATACAATGATATCCAATGACTGAAGAATCTCCAAAACACTATCTCTGGGGATCTGCACTCCAATAAGTCGATCAAGATTAGCCCAGGTTAATCGGACAGGGTAGGGCTTGACTATTTCCGGATAGATATCCACGATATCTGAGGAAATTTTGCCGCCAGTCAATTCTTTTATCAGTAAAGCAGCTCGTTTCAGAGCATATAGGGTACCATTTGGATCGGTTCCTCTTTCAAATCTGAAGGAGCTGTCGGTGTTGAGCCCATGTCGTTTAGCTGTTTTCCTGATCCATACAGGATCGAAACAAGCTGATTCCAGGAAGATATTTTTCGTGTTTAAGCTTACTCCGGATTCAATGCCCCCGAAAACGCCGGCAATACACATACCTCCCTGAGTATCACAAATCATCAGGTCATGATCGGAAAGCTCCCGGTTTTCTTCATCGAGAGTTGTAAAAGAAGTCTTGTTAGGAAGGGTCTTGATGATAACTTTATTTCCATTGATTTTGTCCGCATCAAAGGCGTGCAAAGGTTGCCCGGTTTCATGAAGAACATAATTTGTAATGTCTACCACATTATTTATTGGTTTCAATCCAATAGCCTTCAGTCTGTTTTGCAACCACCCTGGTGATTCTCTTACTGTTAAGTCTGAAATACTTACACCAGAATATCTGTGGCAAGCATGGGGATTTTGAACTTCCACTCCAATATCCAGATCGTGATTATCAATTGTAAAATCATCTATGCTTGGTTTGTTGAGTCTTATAGCAATATCAGATCTCAAGGCAGCTACAATATCAATTGCTGCTCCAATGTGCGAGGCTCCATCAATCCGGTTTGGGGTAAGTCCAATATCGAAAACATCGTCATGTTCAATTTGAAAATATTCTGCCGCTGGCATCCCAATAACGGAATTAGGATCAAGAACCATGATGCCCTCATGGCCCTTCCCCAAACCTACTTCATCTTCAGCGCAGATCATGCCCTCTGATATCTCACCACGGATTTTAGTTTTTTTTATGACGAAGCTGTCCTCTTCCTGATAAAGAGTGGTACCAACGGTGGCTACCAGTACTTTCTGACCAACAGCTACATTTGGTGCTCCACAAACGATTGGTACATCCTGGGCCTGCCCAAGATTAACACTCGTAAGGCTCAACTTATCTGCATTGGGATGGGGTGTGCAACTAACAACCTCCCCGATCACAAGTCCCTCCATACCTCCTTTAACAGACACAAATTCTTCTAGTCCTTCTACTTCAAGGCCAGTGTTCGTCAGTATCTCAGCAAGCTTTTCAGGGGATAAATCGATATCTATGTAATTCCGGAGCCAGTTATATGAAATCTTCATCTTCTGATATTTTGAAACCTCAAAATTATAAAAAGCAATGCACAAAAAAAGGCTGTCCCTGAATTATGAGAAAACCTTAGGCAATTTTGACTGTTCTATCAATAGTTATTTTAGCAGTTGGCACGCATATTTTATTAATTAAAGTTACTTTTGCCCCGAGTTATAAAAAATAATAATAATGAAAAATAGACTATTACTAGTTTCGGGTTTGTTGCTTATTGGATTTCTGCATAGTTGCAAGAATACGTCTAATACAGAGATCACAGCTGAGGAATTATTGGATCACACCTCTTATCTGGCATCAGAGGAGCTTGCAGGTCGATATCCAGGAACCGATGGGGACAAAGAAGCGGCTAATTATATTTTGCAGGAGTTTCAAAACTATGATTTGGATGTTACCTCTCCTGCCGGCTTGCAGGAGTTCGAGGTTACAACCAGTGTTAGCATTGGCAACTCCAATCGACTGGTCTGGACTGACCAGGAAATGGAACTGTTGAAAGATTATATGCCATTATCCTATACTATAAACGGAGAAGTTCAGGGGGATGTAGTTTTTGTAGGATATGGTATTCAGACCAATAAGTCAGATGTAAATTGGGACGATTTTCGTGGGATTGAGATGCAAGGCAAGATTGCTTTGATCCTGGAAGGAGGGCCTGAGCAACCTGAGTCAGGATCAGATCCTTTTGAAGGACTTCTGTCTCAAAGAAGCAAGATTCTTAAGGCTCAGGATTTGGGTGCTATTGGGGTAATGTTTGTTTCCGGACCACTGTTCGATAAGGATGATAAACTAAGTTTTACCAATATTAAAGAAGCTCCCACCGGGATACCTGTAATTAAGATATCAAGAGATTTTGCCAACCAGATATTATCCAAGCCTGGCCTTTCTGTAGATAAGCTGGAGCTTTCGTGTCAGGAATCCAGCCAAACACCTGTTCAATTAGGACAGCCGATTTTAATTAAAACACATGTGACTGCTGAAAAGGCTATTACCCATAATGTAATTGGTATCATCAGAGCTCCCAAAGGTCCACATTCGGACGAGTATATAGTGTTAGGTGGTCATTATGATCATCTTGGCATGGGAGGACCGGGTACCGGATCCAGAGTTCCTGATACTACTGCCGTACATTATGGAGCTGATGACAATGCTTCCGGGACTGCTGGAATTATTGAATTGGCTGGTTATTTTGCCGGTAAGCAGGATGAATTAACACGGTCTATGATTTTTGTAGCCTTTGCGGCAGAGGAAATGGGCCTTCTCGGTTCAAAATATTTTGTGGAAAATAGTCCTGTTGAGATTGACCAGATTAAGGTCATGTTCAACCTGGATATGATTGGGAGGCTGAAGGAAGGGAAAAGTGTTTCCATAGGAGGCACAGGAACTGCTGCAGAATTTGATTCACTATTGTCGATAGTTCAATCTGGTGATTTGAAACTGTCATTCTCGCCAGAAGGTTCAGGGCCATCAGACCATGCATCTTTCTATGCTAAGAATGTTTCGGTATTGTTTATTTCAACCGGAGCTCACCTTGATTATCACACGCCAGGTGATTCGGTAGGAAGGTTGAATGTTGAGGGGATGAACCAGGTAGCACAATATGTTGCGGAATTAGCTACTTCGATAGCCAGCCAGGATGAACTAACATTTCGTGTGGCTGGTCCAATAAGATCCTCATCATCCAGACAAAGTATTAAAGTCACTCTTGGTTTCATGCCGGATTTCACAGATAGTTCTAATGCAGGGCTGCTTGTTGATTTGCCAACCCCAGGCAAGCCTGCCGATCGGGCCGGAATAATAAGAGGCGATCGGATTGTGGGAATCAATGGAAAGAAAATAACAAATATTCAGGACTATATGTTACGGATGGCTTCATTGGAATATGGTCAGATTGTAACAGTTGAAGTGGATCGCGACGGAGAGAAATTAATTTTATTAGTTCAATTATAATACCATATAATGATGAAGAAATTAGTTATTTGGATTCTGGCCTTCCTGATCACTGTAGGATTGGCTTACTATCAAAGAAAAACTGGTCCAACTCATCCAAAATCTGTGGATGTAACTCTTGCGGATAGTACCTGGCAAGTTAAAATGATAAGGAGCAATGGAGAACGTGATGCCCAGGTTAAACTTCCCATGAAAGATCCTACGGTTTCTGCAATTCTTTACTACAAGAAATTTAGAGTCAATGAGGATTGGATAGCAGTTGATTTTGAAGTTAAACCTCTTAGGAGCCACTCCATGTCGAAGAAAAAGAAAAGTGGTAAGGCTCCTGAAGAAGCTCTGGTGGCATATCTTCCCAAACAAGAATCTGCAGGTAAACTTGAATACTTTATTGAACTAAATGGGTACGGGAGCCAGACCTTTATTGCAAAGGAAGCGCCTGTGGTTATTCGGTTTAAGGGTGATGTTCCGGCAGGTGTACTAATCCCGCATATCATTCTGATGTTTATGACAATGATGCTGGCTACGCTTGCAGGACTCTTTGCTTTGTTTAAGATCGATAAGTTCAGAAGGTATACAATATGGACTTTTGGAATTCTTTTTATTGGAGGATTTATTTTTGGTCCATGGGTTCAATGGTATGCATTTGGTGAATGGTGGGCCGGAGTACCCTATGGCTGGGATCTTACAGACAATAAAACCCTGTTTGCCTTTGTTTTCTGGATTGCTGCATTAATAGGCAACTGGAAAAAGTCCAGACCAGCGCTGGTAATTCTGGCTGCCATTATGACTTTGGTGATTTTTTCCATTCCGCATAGCCTTTTTGGCAGTGAACTGGATTATGCCACAGGTGAAGTGACCCAGGGATAAAAAACTGAAATTTATATACTACCTCAATAATTGGTATATTCTGGCCCTCGTATGAGAATACGGGGGCCTGTCTTATTGTCATATCTCAAGCTTTGGCACGAGCTTTGAAAAACCCGTTCAGAACTAAAATTTAGATTATAATGGATACCCAAAAGCAACAAGGTACAATCAATGTTACAAGTGAGAATATTTTTCCAATAATTAAGAAGTTTCTTTATTCTGATCACGAAATATTCCTGAGGGAGCTGATCTCGAATGCTGTGGATGCCGTGCAGAAGATAAAAACCCTTGCCTCAGTTGGCGATTTTAAGGGTGAACTTGGAGATTTGACTATTCGAATTTCACTCGATAAAAAGAAAAAGACACTTACCGTATCTGATCGTGGTGTGGGAATGACAGCCAAAGAAATAGATAAGTTTATTAACCAGATCGCATTTTCAGGGGCTGAGGAATTCATGAAAAAGTATAAGAAGGATGCAAATGCCATTATTGGGCATTTCGGTTTGGGCTTTTATTCCTCATTCATGGTCTCAGATATGGTGGAGATCAATACAAAATCATATAAAAGGGGAAGAGCCGTTAAGTGGACATGTGAGGGGGATACTACTTTCACAATTGAAGATACTGACAGAACAGATCGCGGAACGTCTATCATATTACATCTTGATAATGACTCAAAAGAGTTTCTTGAGGAAAGCAAGATTCAGGGTTTGCTGAATAAGTACTCCCGTTTCCTGCCTATCCCAATTGCTTTTGGGAAAGAGCAGGAATGGAAAGACAATAAATACATCGACACAGACAAGGATAAGATTATAAACACTACTGAGCCTGCCTGGACAAAGAAACCATCTGATTTAAAGGAAGAGGATTATCAGAATTTTTATCGTGATCTGTATCCGATGACTGAGGAGCCATTGTTCCATATTCATCTGAATGTTGATTATCCCTTTACCCTGACAGGAATCCTCTACTTCCCGAAAATTCGCAATAATTTTGAAGTTCAGAAGAATAAGATTCAACTTTATAGTAATCAAGTGTTTGTAACGGATTCGGTTGAGGGAATTGTCCCTGATTTTCTTACATTATTACACGGCGTACTTGACTCCCCAGACATTCCCCTGAATGTTAGCCGGTCATTTTTACAGAGTGACCATAATGTTAAGAAGATATCAGGTCATATTACCAAAAAAGTTGCAGATCGTTTGAAAAAGATCTTTAAAAAGGATCGTGAACAATTTGAACTGAAATGGGATGATCTTAAGCTTTTTATCAATTATGGGATGTTAACTGAGGAGAAATTCTGGGATAAAGCAAAAGATTTTGCCCTGCTAAAAAATACTGACACTAAATTTTTCACCTATACTGAATACAAGGATCTTATCAAAGAAAACCAAACTGATAAAGACGAAAATCTGGTTTACCTATATGCCAATAATAAAGATGAGGAATTTGGATTTATCCAGGCTGCAAAGGAGAAAGGCTATGATGTTTTGCTAATGGATGGACAGTTTGACACGCATTTCATCAATCACCTTGAACAGAAATTTGAAAAATCACGTTTTGTCCGTGTTGATTCTGATGTTGTGGATAATCTGATTTCTAAAGAGGAAAAGCGAGATTCTAAACTTTCTTCAGAGCAACAAGATTTATTGCGTCCGGTGATACAAAGTCATTTACTTTCCGGCACCTACTTTGTCCAATTTGCGGCACTTACTGAGAAGGACAAGCCCATGATGATCACCCAGGCTGAATTTTCACGAAGAATGAAAGAAATGTCGAAGCTTTCCGGAGGAGGAGGTATGGATATGTATGGTAGTATGCCCGACTCTTATAATCTGGTGGTTAATTCAAATCATCCTATTATTAATGCTATTTCAGAGGATGTTGTCAATCAAGTAGGTGATAAGATTAATGAAATAAATGATGCTCAAAAGCCTTTAAAAGTGGATCTTGATAGTCTTGAAAAGCTGAAAGAGGGGAAAAAGGATGAGGAAATCGGCCAGGAGGAAAAAGACAAATTAGAAGAGGTAAACAAAAAGATCGCTGACCTCACAAAGGAAAAGGAGGAAGTTCTATCTGTATATGGCAAAGACAATAAGTTAGTTAAGCAATTAATTGATCTGGCATTACTTGCCAACAATATGCTTACAGGAGAGGCTCTTAATACCTTTGTGAACAGAAGTATTGATCTGATCCAAAAGTAATTTTATCAAGGCTTTAGATTAATGCCCGGATACTGAACAATAGGTTCATGTCCGGGTATTTTTATTCATTTATCTTTGTTATTTTTAAGGACTCATTATTTTTTAATGTTGTTTTTTAGTGATCTCGAAAATTGAGAATCAAATAGTATTCAGATGAAAAGAACGATCATTCTCGTAATTGCCCTGGTTTCCCTTTCTATGGCCGGTAGTGCTCAATATTTTTCCTATGGGGGGAAATTGGGCCTGAGTTTTCCTGGTTTTCAAGATGAAAGAATAGCCAGTCAGCGAATTACTACTGCCTTTGGGTTAAGCGGAGCATTTAGTTTAAATCGCTCAATCCTGCTCCAAACGGAGCTTGGCTATGAAAGAAAGGGTAATAAATTCACCAACCAATATTGGGATGAGCTTGGCGATTTAGTTGATGACAGCACTTATCTTGTTAAAACGAATCTTGATTATGTGACCATCCCCCTTTTTGCAAAATTTAACCTGGGGCGATCAAATAAGTTCTATTTTCAGGCTGGTGGATATTATGCTTACCTTCTGCGTGCCAGATTTGCCGGGATGAAATTTGGAGAAATGCTTAGTAAGGATAATATTTTACCGGGCTTGGCCAGAAATGATTATGGCTTGGTTGTGGGAGGAGGATTGGAAACCCCTATCAGAAGAGAATTGAGCCTTCTGCTTGATGCTAAATTTAATTATGGCTTGAAAGATCTTAACATGGATCCCAAAGTTATTGGCCATAGCAATATCATTAGAAACAAAAGTTTCATCATGAGTATGGGCATCGTTTTCCTGATTGATTAACTGTCAGGATAATAAGCGGGCAACTTCTGTATTAATGATTTCCAAGGCAACTTGAGACGGGGAATTGTTCAATTCTATCTGTAATTCAATAATCTTCTTGCTTAACTCAATGGCTGATTCCTCCGGTCCGACTTCCATCGCGGCCTTATTCACCATTTTTAGTGTAGCTTCCTTTGCATTCTTAACTATAATCCAGGCTTCAGGACTGATGTAAATTTGCTGAGATAAGTTATGTTCATATTCAGCACGTATTGCTGAAAGTAACTTTTGGTGCAAGTCTCTTGTGTTTAAGGTGTTATCTCTCTCTCTGACCAGGAGAGAATCAACAGTAATCCTCTCAAGAAACATAGTAAGTCTTTCGTATGCTTGCAACTGAAGTGGTACCGTGGTTTTTTTCAATAATAGAGTAGACTCATGTCTCCGTTGATTTTCCCAATTGGTAAGAAATTGCCGAACCAATATCCATACGGTAATAAGCACTACCACAGAAGGTAGAATGTATTTTAAGATCTCTAATAATTCTTTCATATTAGTTGTATTTTGGGAAATACAAGTTTAACCATTTTTATTAATTTTATTGCTTATTTTAATTAAGGAAGCCTTCAGTTAAACGTATAATTAAAGTCCAAAGCTCAATGATAAATATATCTGATCGATTAGCTGCTTTATCCATATCGGCAACTCTGGCCATGAATCAGCGGAGTCGTGAAATGATAAGCAAGGGGATTGATGTCATCAATTTAAGTATTGGAGAACCTGATTTTGATACCCCGGAGCACATTAAAGAAGCGGCCATCAAAGCTATACATGATAACTTCACCCATTATCCACCGGTTTCCGGGTTCATGGATCTTCGTGAAGCTATCACCCTCAAGTTGAGCAGGGATAATGGTTTAAGATACTCACCCAATGAAGTGATTGTATCTACCGGGGCTAAACAATCCCTGGCAAATGTGATGCTTAGTGTCCTTAATCCTGGAGATGAAGCCTTAATGCCGGCTCCATACTGGGTATCATATCCGGAAATGGTTAAGCTGGCTGAAGCTATTCCAGTAATAGTCCCAACCGGGATTGATCAGAATTACAAGATTAACGCGGAGCAGCTGGAAGCATATATAACTCCCAAAACCAAGCTTTTTATTTTCAATTCGCCTTCAAACCCTTCAGGTCAAGTTTATTCCAGGGACGAATTGAAGGCTCTTGCTGAGGTTTTCGAGAGGCATCCGAATATCATTGTGCTGTCGGATGAAATTTATGAACACATCACTTACCAGAATAAACATGAGTCTATTGGCCAGTTTGATTCTATTAGAAAACAGGTAGTTATTATTAATGGGATGAGTAAGGCATATGCCATGACCGGTTGGCGTTTAGGATATATGGCCGGACCTGAGTGGTTGGTCAAATCCTGCCAGAAATTGCAGGGCCAATATACTTCAGGTGCATGTGCTATTTCTCAAAAGGCTGCACTTGCAGCTCTCCTTGGCGATCAGTCTGCTATAAAATGTATGGTGAAGGTCTTTAAAGAACGACGAGATCTGGTTATATCATACCTCAGAGAAATTCCGGGCTTTGAAGGTGAAATTCCCCAGGGAGCTTTTTATGTTCTTCCTGATGTCTCAGCATATTTTGGGAAAAAGGTCGGAGATAAAATCATCCACAATTCTGATGAATTAAGTATGCATCTTTTGACTGAAGCCCATGTAGCTACAGTTTCAGGAAAGCCCTTTGGTGCACCTGGCTGTCTTAGGTTATCTTATGCTTCAAGTACAAAAGTATTATCGGAGGCTATGATTAGGATTAAGCATGAGATGGAAAAGGTGAGATAGGGAGTTGGGGAGTTGGGGAGATAGGGAAATAGGGAGATAGGGAGATAGGGAAATAGGGAAATAGATAGGGATTATGGCTATTAGGAAAAAGACTTGGTATTGGATTGGAGGGGTGGCATTTTTATTGCTTATCTCAGGAGGGATTGTTGGCTATTGGCTGTATTCCTGGATTTACCTTCCCAATTTAGTTAATGCACCGGAAGATAAAGTATACTTCTATATTCCAACAGGCTCAAAATATGAATCTGTTTTATATGATCTGGATACTTTAGGATGGCTGAAATCGACTAAATCATTTGATTGGGTTGCTCAAAAGAAGGAGTATCCTGATTTTGTTAAGCCTGGCAGGTATGAGTTATCAAAGGGGATGAGCAATGATTCACTGGTAAAC
>JAUVKA010000258.1 GCA_030592205.1 Bacteroidota bacterium
ATGCTGAAGATAATAGCAAAAAGAATTATGATCAGATAAGAAAGTATGTGGATTATGCAGGTAATAAAGGTATTACTCTTGGAACATATTCTTTATTGGCCTCCCGGAGGGTGAGTGAAAAGGACGATGTAATAAATCCTGCAACCGGTAAAAGAGGGGGATTTGCAAAATTTGGAAATTCTCCCTGTCTGGGCAGCGAATGGGGACTGGAGTATTTTGATAAGATGTACAGCCTTTTCAAAGAAACCGGCCTGATGACTTTCACTCATGATGGATCATATCCAGGTGATGTATGCGCATCAACAGTTCATCCGGGTCATAAGGGTTTGGGAGACTCACAATACCGTCAATGGGAAATCATCAGTGATTTCTATAAATGGTTCCGGAGTCAGGGTGTATATATCCGGGTGCCCGATTATTACTATTTGGTAGGAAGTAATCATCATGCTATTGGATACAGGGAGAAAAACTGGTCACTTCCAAGAAGGCAACAGCTGATCCACACCAGACAAAATATCCATGACGGCACATGGGAAAGTACTCCGACAATGCGTTGGAGTTTTGTTCCATTGCAGCAATATCATGGTGGTGGCCCGGCTGCAACAGTGGAGCCTCTTAATGAACATCTTGATCATTATGAGATGATGCTTGCCAGTAACCTTGGAATGGGTGTTCAATCTGTTTTACGGGGCCCTCGTTTATATGATACAGAAGAAACCAAAGCAATGGTACAGCGTGTTGTTGACTGGTTTAAGAAATATCGTGGTATTTTGGAAAGTGATATTATCCATCTTCGCAGAGCTGATGGCAGGGATATTGATTATATGATGCACGTGAATCCACAATTAAAGGAAAAAGGATTTCTGATGGTGTTTAATCCTACCGATCAGACAATACGTAAGAAAATTACTATACCACTGTATTATACCGGCTTGAAGGATTCTGCATCCATTCGGGAACAGGAAAATTCTCCTAAAATTTTTAAACTCGACAGAGAATATAATATTGAGATCGAGGTTGAGGTTGAGCCAAACTGGTATAATTGGTATGTTATTGAGTAGACAGGATTAGGTTTTTATAAAATAAATTGTGAATTATGAATTATAAATTATTTCTGAAATTCAATATGAGGGGATTGCTTATTAATGTGTGCAAAAGCTTGGTAATCTTTTTATTGGTGAGTTTTACTTTTAGTAGTCTATTTGCTCAAGACAGGATTACCGGGCTGAATTTTGCTACAAGATCTGAAGTCCTGGCAACTAGTGGGATGGTGGCGACCAGTCATCCATTGGCCACTCAAATTGGTCTTGAGATTTTGAAAAGTGGAGGTAATGCTATCGATGCAGCCATTGCAGCAAATGCAGCCCTGGGGTTAATGGAGCCAACCGGTTCCGGGATAGGTGGAGATTTGTTTGCTATTATCTGGAGTGCAGATGACCAAAAGCTTTATGGTTTGAATGCCAGTGGTAGATCTCCTGAAAATATCAGTCTAAAATATTTTCAAGATAAGGGAATGAAAAGAATTCCATCTACAGGCCCGCTGCCTGTATCAGTTCCCGGCTGTGTGGACGGTTGGTTTGAGATGCATAAGAAATTTGGTGCAATGGATATGGAAATGATCCTGGCACCTGCTATCGGATATGCCCGCTCCGGGTTTCCTGTTACCGAGGTAATCGGGTATTATCTGTCCTCAGCTGCTCGAAGTTATCAGAGGTTTCCAAATTTTGCAGATACTTATATGCCTTGGGGTAGAGGTCTGAAAAAAGGGGATGTGTTTAAAAATCCCTATCTGGCAGATACTTATGCGAAAATTGCCAGTGGAGGAAGGGATGCTTTTTATAAAGGAGAGATTGCTAAAACGATTGCCGATTTTATCCAATCCCAAGATGGTTTTCTCAGCGAAAAGGACCTTGCAAATCATAAATCGGATTGGGTAGAACCTGTTTCAACTAACTACAGAGGTTATGATGTGTGGGAGCTGCCGCCAAACGGTCAGGGAATTGCTGCTCTACAGATTCTGAATATAATGGAGGGATACGATGTGAGGGGTATGGGCTTTGGGAGTCCTGATTATGTACATCATTTTATTGAGGCCAAAAAACTTGCATTTGAGGATCGAGCTAAGTATTATGCGGATCCTGCCTTCAATGATTTACCGATTAAGGAATTAATATCAAAAGAATATGCTGATGAAAGGCGTAAACTGATAAGAAGCAGAGCAGCAAGAAGATATGATGCGGGTGAACTTGAACAGGGCAACACTATTTATTTGACTGTAGCCGATAAATATGGGAACATGGTATCTCTAATACAAAGTAATTACAGAGGTATGGGTTCCGGTATGGTACCTCCAAAATTAGGATTCATGCTTCAGGATCGAGGAGAATTATTCTCGTTGACCGAAGGACATAACAATGTTATTGAACCCGGTAAGCGACCATTTCATACAATTATCCCGGCTTTTATTACCAAAGATGGCAAGCCCTGGATTAGTTTTGGTTTGATGGGAGGGGCAATGCAGCCTCAGGGTCATGCCCAGATAGTAATGAACCTTATTGATTTTGACATGAACCTTCAGGAAGCTGGAGATGCTCCGCGTATTCAGCATTCGGGATCATCCCAACCAACTGATAGTAAAATGACCGATGGAGGCAAGGTTTATCTTGAATCCGGATTTGATTATGAAATTATCAGGGTACTCGTTAGAAGAGGCCATAAGATTATGTATAGTGTAGGCAGCTTCGGAGGTTATCAGGCAATAATGTGGGATGCAGTGAATAAGGTTTACTATGGAGCCTCAGAATCCCGTAAGGATGGTCATGCTGCCGGTTATTGAATAGATTGGATATGACAAATTCAATAATAGAAGATCAAAAATTCGAGAGACTTGATTATTCGGAAACAGCGCTGGAAATTGCAGAATATGAGAGCTGTAGTTTTATCGACTGTAATTTCTCGCAATCAGATTTATCCAATATCACATTTGTGGAGTGTGAGTTTATAAATTGTGATTTTAGCATGGCCAAGCTAGGCAATACTACACTCAATGACGTTCATTTCGTAAACTGTAAGATGCTTGGTCTCCACTTCAACGATTGTAATAAATTTGTATTGTTACTGGATTTCGTAGATTGTAATCTGAATTTGTCATCTTTGTTTCAACTGAAGCTAAAAGGAACAAATTTCAAAAACTGCAGTCTGCAAGAAGTGGATTTTGCTGAATCGGATCTGAGGAGTTCCTTTTTTGATAATTGTAATTTCAGCGGAGCAATCTTTGAAAACACGAATCTTGAGAAGGCCGACTTTCGAACATCTGGCAATTACTCTATCGACCCTGATATTAACAAAATCAGGAAAGCAAAATTTTCCTGGCCTGGAGTAGCTGGTTTGCTTGGGAAATATGGTATTGATTTGGAATAGCATCATTTGACCAAAACTTCATTATTTTTGGTTCAACAAAAAATATTGATTATGCAGAAAATAGGATTGATTTTATTTCTTAGTTTGATAAGCATTTCTTCAGTGAAACACTCCATCCAGGAGGATGAATTGAGCCCGCGGGCTGCTGGGGACAAACCAAATTTTATTCTAATTGTAGCTGATGATCTTGGTTTTGCTGATCTTGGGTTTACCGGTAGTACGCAGATTAAAACCCCTGATATAGATCGACTTGCTCAATCCGGGGTGGTTTTCTCAGAAGGTTATGTTACATCTGCAGTATGCAGCCCCTCTCGTGCGGGCATGTTAACAGGCCGTAACCAGGTGAGTTTTGGCCATGATAATAATCTTGGAGGTAGTCAACCGGGTTTTGATCCTCAATATTTAGGTTTGCCCTTATCAGAAAAAACAATAGCCGATTATTTAAAACCACTTGGTTACCTTAATGGATTAGTTGGTAAATGGCATCTTGGTCATGAACCCCAATTCCACCCCCTAAAAAGAGGATTTGATGAATTTTGGGGTTATACCGGTGGAGGTCATGACTATTTTAGCTTCGAAGCAGATGGAAAAGGGTCTAAGGCACCTATTGAATGTAACTATAAAACTCCTGAGCCACTTACCTACATTACAGACGATGTAGGCAGTGAATGTGTAGAATTTATTGCCCGACATAAAAACGAACCCTTCTTTTTATTTGCCTCGTTTAATGCACCGCATACGCCTATGCAGGCAACTGCTGAAGACCTTGAGCTTTACAAGCATATCAAAAACAAAAGGAGACGTACTTATGCAGCAATGGTTCATCGCCTGGATGTAAATATTGGCAGGATTGTGGATACAGTAGCCCAATTGGGATTAACTGAGAATACTCTAATTGTTTTTATCAGTGATAATGGAGGTCCTGTTAATACAAATGCTTCCTTAAATGCTCCTTATAATGGACAGAAGGGGATACTATTGGAGGGAGGGATACATGTACCATTTATTATGAACTGGCCTCAAACATTACCGGCTGGAATCACAAACAAAAATCCTGTAGTCTCATACGACTTTGCCCCGACTTTTATTGAGTTGGCAGGAGGAGAAATTAGTGAAGAAGCTAAATTTGAAGGGGTGAATTTGCTGCCTTACATTTTAGAACAAAAGAATACTCTCCCGCATGATGAGATAAAATGGCGTTTCACCATTAGCGCTGCTATACGGGATGGTGATTGGAAATTGATCAGACTTCCTGATCGATTACCAATGTTGTATCATTTACCATCTGATATCTCAGAACAAAACAATGTTGCCTTTAAGAATATTGAGAAAACAAAAGAGCTGCTTAAGAAGCTTGGCGACTGGGATGTTAGTCTTCCTCATACGGTATTTCTGGAAGGGGCAGCATGGAAACGGCGGCAGCTTAATTTATATGATAAAAAATATCAGCTGGTCCAACCTGATCTTGAGTGATGTTCTGTAATCCTACTTGTTTTTTGTTAGCATTTACCTACCTTTGCCGCCTTTATTAGAAATGTATGACATTCAAAGATTTAGAAATCATAGAGCCTATCCTTAGAGCCCTTGAGCTTGAGGGCTATGCTCAACCCACACCAATCCAGGAACAATCTATCCCGATTCTGTTGCGCAGAAAGGATTTGCTGGGATGTGCCCAAACAGGAACCGGTAAAACTGCCGCTTTCGCCATTCCGATCCTCCAGCATCTCTTTCTGGATCCAAAACGGAATAAAGGAAGAAGGAAAATAAAAGCATTAGTTGTAACTCCAACCAGAGAGTTAGCCATACAGATTGGAGAAGGCTTCTCCACTTATGGCAAATTTACAGGGATTGAGAATACTGTCATTTTTGGTGGTGTGAAACAAGGGCCGCAAACTGATGCTCTCAGGAGGGGTGTTGATGTGCTTATTGCTACACCCGGACGACTGTTGGATCTTATAGCTCAGGGTTATATCACCCTGAATAATGTAAGGTTTTCTGTTTTAGATGAGGCCGACCACATGCTCGACATGGGATTTATTCATGATATTCGTAAGATCATTGAAAAGCTCCCGGATAACAGGCAATCGCTGTTTTTTTCAGCTACCATGCCACCCGCTATCATGAACCTTTCCGGGAAATTACTGGGTAAACCCGAAAAAGTTACAATAAGTCCTGAGCAAACAACTGCAGAGAAGGTAGAGCAGGCAGTTTATTTCGTGAGTAAAAAAGATAAACCAAAGCTGTTGGTTCATCTGTTCAAAGAGCAGCCTATGGATTCTGTGCTGATTTTTTCGCGAACGAAATATGGAGCAGACAAAATCGTCAAAATATTAGGGAGAGCCAACATTAAGGCGGATGCCATCCACGGCAATAAATCTCAGGGTGCTCGTCAGCGGGCACTGAATAACTTCAAGGCTAAGAAATCAAGTGTCCTCGTTGCAACTGATATTGCTGCCCGAGGTATCGATGTTGAAGAACTGTCGCTTGTAATTAACTACGATCTTCCCAATGTTTCCGAGACCTACATCCACCGAATTGGTCGAACAGGGCGGGCAGAAAAAAGTGGAGTAGCATGGTCCTTTTGTGATCAGGATGAAAGGCCCCTATTACGTGATATTGAAAAGCTTATTCAGCAGAAAGTTATGGTGGTTGAGGAAAATCCTTTTGTGGATTCAGATACAGATACACCTGCAAAAAAACAGGGTAAAC
>JAUVKA010000409.1 GCA_030592205.1 Bacteroidota bacterium
AATTCCGGCACACAGGATACGTTCTGATCCATCCTCAACGATGAGTTTGGTCAGACCGGCTGAATCGCCATTGGCAATAGCCCTGCCTGAAGCTGCCCAGGGGAATTTTACAGTACGGAAAGGAATGTTTTTTTCCTTGCACTCTATTTCTGAAAGGCCTGCAACTGCTATTTCTGGACTGGTGTATACAACAGCCGGGATAGCTCTTGCGTCAAAGGCTGCTTTCTTGCCGGCAATAACTTCAGCGGCAATCCGCCCCTGATAGCTGGCTTTATGAGCTAACAAGGCTCCTCCGCTTACATCTCCAATGGCAAAAATATTGCTGACATTAGTTCTGCTTTGTTCATCGATCTTAATAAATCCTTTTTCATCAATATCAACACCGGCCTTGTCGAGGGAAAGACTGGAAGTGTTTGGACGCATCCCAATAGATAAAAGAACGGCATCAAAATCCTTATCAAAAGTTTCACCATCAGCCTTCTTAAAACTGGCCTTAACCTTAGTTTTTGTTTCCTTCAAACCTGTCACGAATGTCTCGAAAAACTTGTCGGCAAAGAGATTCTTGTTTTGTCTTAAATAAACAGCGGTCAACTCTTTGTCCATTCCTGGCATTATAGAGGGCAGTGCCTCAACCAGAGTAACTTCCGAACCTAATCCTTTATAGATTGTTGCTGACTCCATCCCAATATAACCTCCTCCTATGACCAGTAGTTTTTTCGGTATTGAATTAAGCTCAAGAGCGATTTCGGCATTCATTATCCGATTGGTGTATTCTTCAATAAAAGGAAGTTTGATTGGGACAGCTCCAGTTGCAATGATTACATGTTTGAAACTTATCTTTTCTATTCCTTTCTCTTCTGTTTTTACTTCAAGAGTATTTGGATCGATGAAATTAGCCCATCCCCTTATATAGTTTATCTTTCTGGCTTTGGTAAGTTGTCCTAGTCCACCGGTGAGTTGTTTAACCACGCTTTCCTTCCAGCTTTTGACCTTTTTTATATCGATTTTAGGTTCCCCAAATGTCATGCCCCACTGATCGGCTTTCATCGCTTCTTCCTTCACTTTAGCCAGGTGTAAAAGAGCTTTAGTAGGTATGCAGCCTCTGTACAGGCATACCCCTCCCGGATAGGCTTGCGGATCGATAAGAGTAACCTTCATTCCCAGATCAGCAGCCATAAAAGCTGCCCGGTAACCACCCGGACCGGCACCGATAACTACTACTTCGTGTTGTATTGTCGCGCTCATAAAATCAGAATAAATATTTTTACCAGAAAAATTATAACCAGGAGGTAAATGGTTGTTCCAAAACCCCGCAGAGCCACCTCAGAAAACGAGCTCCGTCAGCTCCATCAATCAGTCGATGGTCATAACTCAGAGATAAAGGCAGCATGTTTCCGGGAACGAACTGACCATCACGATAAATTTGCTCCATGCTGGATCTTGAGACACCTAATATTGCCACCTGATTGGGGTAAACTATAGGAGTAAATGCAGTTCCTCCGATTCCTCCCAGGTTAGAAATAGTAAAGTTTCCTCCCTGCATCTCTTCACTGCTTAGCTTCCTGTTTCTGGCCTTTTCGGCCAGCTCACCCAATTCCACAGATAGTTCAGTAAGACTTTTCTTATCAACATCACGAACTATAGGGACCAATAATCCCTGAGGTGTATCCACCGCGACTCCAATATTTACATATTTCTTGTAAATAATCTGCTTATTTTTCATGTCGACACTAGCGTTGAATTTGGGAAATTGCTTCAGGGCCAGTGCTGAAATTTTTAGCAAAATAGCTGTCATTGTTAGTTTGCCGCCAGCTTTTTCTACTATAGCTTTGCTCATTTTTCTGAACTTCTCCACTTCAAGAATATCAGCCTTATCAAACTGAACTACCTGAGGAATAGTCTGCCATGAATTAACTGTGCTTTCAGCTGTAATCTGACGAATACGGCTCATGGGCTCATTTTTAATACTTCCCCATTGAGAGAAATCCGGAACATCAGCGTAATCAGGTTTTCCTAATGTGGCTTTATCCTGGATAGTCTGTTTGGCAAATGCTTTAACATCATTGTCAGAGATTCTTCCTCCCAAACCTGTTCCTTTAACTCTGGAGATATCCAAGCCCAATTCCCGGGCAAAGCGCCTTACTGATGGTGAGGCAGGTACAGAATATCCGTAAGAAGTTGGAATATTGAGGACAGGAGTTAGGGAGACCGCTTGTGCGGAAACTTCTTTTTCTATCGTAGGCTTTTCCTCTTTAACAGGCGCTGTAACCACTGTTTCCTCCTGTTTTGGTTCTTCAGGAATTGGCTCAATTTCAACATCACCTGATTCAACAATCATAATAGTTTGCCCAACACGTATTTCATCGCCTGCATTGACCTTAATATCAATAATTTTTCCCCCATATGGAGAGGGAATATCCGTTGTGGCTTTATCTGTTTCTACCTCGATGATCGACTGATCTTCTTCGATCACATCTCCCACTGACACAAGGATTCTGGCAAGATATCCAGTATCCACATTATCAGCTATCTCAGGTAGTTTTATGTCTTTTCTCATTTTAGATGATCTTTTTACTTAAACTGCAGCCGGATCAGCTTTACCGGATTTGATTTTAAGTTTTTTCTTTGCTTTTGATAATAAATCTGCACTCAGCTTTCCCTTTCCGTGTAGCTGCACCAGGGTCGTCCATACAATATGCCGGGCATCTACTTCGAAATAATCCCGCAATGCTTCGCGGCCTTCGCTCAGACCAAAACCATCGGTTCCAAGAACAGCAAAATCGCCGGGAATAAATTTGGCTACAGAGAGGGGCAGGGCCTTGACATAATCACTTGCTGCGATATATATACCTGGTTCATCGCCCACCAGAAAACGCAGATGACTGGTTTTCTTTTTGTCGGGGTTAAGATTATTATGACGTTCTATATCCCTGGCATCATCATATAGGGCTTTATAGCTTGTGACACTCCATATATTTGGGCTGATACCATAGTCTTTTTCAAGAATATCCGCTGCCTGGATCACCTGATTAAGAATAGCTCCGCTACCCATCAGGTTTACATTAAGCTGGTTGGTTTCTGAATGTTTATACTGATACAGCCCCTTGAGGATATGCTCCTTGGTGCAAGGGGGTTTGGCAGGCATGTGATATTTTTCGTTCATCACAGTGATATAATAGATCACATCTTTGCCATCCAGATACATCTCCTTAATACCCTCCTCAACTATAATTGAAAGCTCATATGCAAAAGCGGGGTCATAGGCTCTGACTGAGGGATAGGTCAGGGCCATCAGGTGGCTGTTTCCATCCTGGTGCTGGAGACCTTCTCCGGCCAAAGTTG
>JAUVKA010000083.1 GCA_030592205.1 Bacteroidota bacterium
CAGGGTCAACATCACATTTCTGAAAACTTTGAGTAATGTTGTCAGCTTAGGGTTTAACATATTCTGATAATTGGATGAAGAATCAATAAAGAAAATTGTTTCAGACTTAAAAGTGTGAAATATTTCACATAAATGTTATCAATTAGACACAATTTATTTGATTTCTAAATAGTACAAGGGAAAAGAAAGATTATGCCTGCTTCCGATAACGCCAGGTGGCCAGTGACAGCATAACAAAACCAAAAATTGCAATTAGTAAAAAATCCTGGCTCACATCTGCAAATTCGGATCCTTTCAGAATGATCATTCGAATGACCCTCATAAAATATGCAATAGGGTTAAAATAATTGAAAATCCCTGCCCATTCTGGCATACTTTCAGTAGGAGTGAAAATCCCTGACATAAGGATAAAGACCAGTAAAAGGAAATAGCTCACGAACATAACCTGCTGCTGAGTCTGGGAAACAGTTGAGATAAAAAGACCTATTGAAAGAGCAACAATAAGGTATAGCCCGGCAAAGGCAAACAATAAGCCTAAACTACCCAGGATAGGAATATGAAAGATCAACTTGCCCAGCAACAGGCCAAAAGCAAGTTCAAACATGGCAATGATCCAAAAGGGCACAAGTTTCCCAATAATGAAATGGTGTTTTTTTATGGGAGTAACATTCATTTGCTCAATGGTTCCCAATTCCTTTTCACGGACAATATTGAAACCTGCCAGGATCCAGCCAATCATGCTCACCAGGATGACCAGGATCCCGGGAACCATAAATATTTTAAAATCAAGCTCAGGATTGTACCAATGGCTGTAAACCACACTGATATGCGGTGAACTGCCTTCCTTTGCAAAAGAGCGGGCATACTCCGGGACCAGATTCCTGTTGAAATCCATTAGAATATTTTGAGAATAAGCAGCCACCAGAACTGCTGCCGCATTATTTATCCCATCAACCAGAAATTGAATACCAGGTGATCCTCCATTTTTCAATTCGCGCTCCATCCCATCCGGAATATGTATAAGCAGATCTACCTTACCTTGCTGCAACAGTTCTTCCGCGATTACTGCACTACTTACCTGCCCGTTTGAGATAAAAAAAGGACTACCATCAAATTTGGAAATCAATTTAGTAGAAGTTAGACTGCCATCCTCGTCAAACACACAAAAATCAATATCCCTCATGTTCATATTAGCCGCATAAACAAGTATCAACATTTGAATTAAGGGTACTATAAATATAATAGGCAATAGTGTCTTGTTGCGGAATATCTGCAAAAACTCTTTCTGAATCAAAAATGCGATAGTCCTCATGATTCCAGCCTGATTTTAAACTTCTTTATGCTGATGGCAATGAAAAAAACAGTCATTCCAATCAGAATTAGCCCTTCATCCCAGATATAGGCAATTCCATTTCCTTTAAGCATGATATCTTTCAGAATAACAATAAACCAACGAGGAGGCAAAATAAGGCTCAGCCATTGGAGCGGCCAGGGCATATTCTCGATCGGATAAATAAAGCCCGAAAGAAGAACGGTTGGAAGCATCAGGGCAAAGAGGGACAGGAACATAGCCACCTGCTGTGTACTGGCCAGAGTGCTGAAAAATATCCCGATGGATAGAGACAAAGTGATATAAAGAAGCAGGGCTAGCAACAATAATATAAGGCTGCCTTCCACGGGAACACCAAAAACGAAATAGCTTAGCAAAAGAATCACAATACCATTTGCGAAAGCAAGGAACACATACGGAGTAACCTTGCCGGCAATAATAAGAGCGGGTTTTAATGGGCTAACTAATAACACTTCCATAGTACCAACTTCCTTCTCCCTGGTTACTGAAATAGATGTTAATAGTGCTGATATTAACATCAGTATCAAAGCGATAGTGCCCGGCACAAACATGAAAGCCCCTTCCAGATTTTCATTATACACCATTCGGGTTTCTGCTATTATTCCCCTTGCTTCTGAAAAAGGGACATCATCCATCTGGAATTTGTAGATTATCCCTGATAAATAACCTACAATTGTACTCGCCAGATTGGGATCAGAGGCGTCAGTCAATATTTGCACTCTGGCCTCACCCTTACCAATAAGATTGTTCGTAAAGGAAGGTTCAATTACCAGTACAGCTTTGACCTTTCCTGATTTAAATTTCGAACTGATCTCATCGATATTATAAACTTGCCCCCTGTTGAGGAAGTAGCCTGAAGAAAAGATACGGTTAACCAGAAGTTCGGATTTCTGATCCCTGGCCTGATCCATTACTGCAATCCCAATATTTCTAAAATCATTGGTGATCACATAACCGAAAATTAGAAGCTGTGCAACAGGCATTCCAAACAGGATCAGCAGGGTTTTTCTATCCCTGAAGATGTGCTGAAATTCCTTTTTCACAAAACTCAAAAACCTATTCATGTCTGTTTATCCTCTCGTGCTATCTGGTAAAAAACATCATCAATGGTTTCTGCATTGAATGTCTTTTTTAATTGATCGGGCTTACCAAGGGCTTTCACCTTACCCTCGGCCAGGATACATATTCTATCGCAATACTCTGCCTCATCCATATAATGAGTTGTCACAAATATTGTTATCCCCTGCTTACTGGCTTCATATATAAGCTCCCAAAACTGCCTCCGTGTGATTGGGTCCACACCCCCTGTTGGTTCATCCAGAAAAACTATTTTGGGTTTGTGCAATACGGCTATTGAAAACGCCAGCTTTTGCTTCCATCCAAGAGGAATAGAACCAATCAGACGATCTCTGAGATCGGGAATTTCTAATCTGTTCAATAACTCCTCACTTCTCTTTTTAATTTCAGAACGCGTAAGGCCGTAAATACCACCAAAAAGCCGGATATTCTCATATACTGTAAGATCATCATATAAAGAGAACCTCTGGCTCATATACCCTATTACTTTCTTAATTTTCTCTGGCTGTGAAAAAGCGTCAAATCCGGCTACTATTACCCTCCCCGAAGTTGGTTTGGATAAACCACATAGAATCCTGATAGCCGTTGTTTTGCCAGCACCATTTGCTCCAAGAAAACCAAAGACTTCACCCTGGTATACATTGAAACACAATTGATCATTAGCTACAAACCAACCAAATTTCTTAACCAGATCCTTAACCTCAATAATGATTCTATCTGATTCCATCTAGTTCATCATCAAGTTAATGAAACAATCCTCTATATCCGGTTCAATCGTCCTTATATCAACATCACCAAACCCTTGATCCATAAGATATCGCTCAACATCATCAGTTTCTGGATTAACTTGTGTAAAATGCACAAGCTGACCAGCGAGATATGCCTGGTGAACTGAATCAAAAGTTCTGAGCGCCCGGATAATTTCGTGCCTCACTTCACTACGAATGGCAAATAGCTTAAAATTAAACTGTCTGATTACCATTTCCGGTGTATCCACACCCAGTATAACTCCATTTTGCACAAGGGCTATCCTATCGCAACGCTTAGCTTCATCCATATAAGGAGTAGACACCAGGATTGTCATACCTTTATCTTTCAGCCTCTTGAGCATTTCCCAAAACTCCCTTCTGGAAACTGCATCCACACCAGTTGTCGGTTCGTCAAGAATAAGAAGTTCAGGACTATGAATAAGTGCACAACTCAATGCTAATTTCTGTTTCATTCCACCCGATAACTTTCCTGCCCTGCGTTTCTTGAATGGCTCAATTTGAGAGTACACATCCTCAATAAGATGATAATTCTTTTCGATGTTTGTACCATATACGGAGGCATAGAAAGCCAGATTCTCTTCCACACTTAAATCCTGATAAAGAGAAAATCGACCTGGCATATAGCCAAGCTTTTTTCTGATTGCACGGTAATCTTTCACCGAATCATATCCCAAAACTGAAATTTTGCCAGAATCGGGGATCAACAAGGATGCCACCAAACGAAACAGGCTGGTTTTACCTGCCCCATCCGGACCGATAACACCAAAAATTTCACCCGAAAAAATATCCAGATTGATGTTATTCAAAGCCTCAACATCACCGTAATGCTTTGATACACCTGAACATGAAATAAGAGTTTTGGCCATAATCAGAAAATCACTTCGCCAGGCATCCCAATTTTAATTTTGCCATCATTTTTCACCTGAATTTTCATTGCATAAACCAGATTTACCCTTTCATCCTTTGTTTGGATTACCTTGGGTGTAAATTCGGCCTCCCCTGAAACCCAGCTTATGGTGCCAGGGTACTCCCGATAGTCGTTTTCTCCCCAATCAATTCTCACTTTAACCTCCTGACCTATCTCCACCTCGCTTAACTGGGCTCCACTGATATATGTTTTCAATTCCATATCTGCTGTCGCGGCAATACTAAACAAAATCTTCCCAGGGCTAAGCAGTTCTGATTCCCTGACATACCGCTCCAGAACCAATCCGTCAATTGGGACTTCAATGGCGGATCTGCGTATCTGATCATCATAGAGCTTGAGCTGAGCCTCCAACACTCCCCTTTCAGCCCTGACAGATTGAGTTTGGGAATCAAAGGTTTTTAGCCGGGCCATTGCAATATCTTTAGCATGAACAAGGTCGTCAAGCTGCTTTTGGGTAGCCGCCTGCTCTCTGACTAAACTCGACATCCGGACTATTTCAAAATCCAGGGCCTTAATTTCTTCTTCAACCACGTTTTTTTGTGCAATGATTCCTGGAATTTTCACCAGGGCAGCCTTTACCTGAGCCTTCACTTGCTGCTTTTTTAGGAACAAAGCAGTAGTGTCAACCAATCCCACAAATTGTCCTTTTTTAACTTTTGCACCGGTCTCAATGGAGAAGAAAACCAAACGACCAGGATTTTCAGCAGAAACCAGTATTTCCTTTGTTTCAAAATGCCCATTGGCATCAAATCCCTGTTCTTCCTTTCCACAAGAAGTCAGAAGAATAATACCGGCCAAAATTGAGAAGTATTTTATAATATTCATGAATTCAATTTTTATATGTTCTTTCCTCTTTAAGTCTATTTACCTATTATCACCATGTAAGCAAGC
Source organism: Bacteroidota bacterium (assembly GCA_030592205.1). Classification (GTDB taxonomy): domain Bacteria; phylum Bacteroidota; class Bacteroidia; order Bacteroidales; family UBA12481; genus JAUVKA01. The sequence goes on from JAUVKA010000083.1 coordinate 5,018, forward strand.
TGATTGGCCAGCAAATCAAGTTTACTTCTTTCCAGATCAAGCCTTGCCTGCTTCTCACGATTAAGTTCAGTGATGTACTCAGCACTTGTAATTACTCCGTCGTTCAAGCGTTTTTCCATTGACAAACGGATTAACTCCCTCACCTCCACCATTCTTCCATCCTCCTTGATGATTTGCTCCAATAGTTGAATGCGACTCAGAACCCGGGCAATTGCCGACTGTAATTGTAAATCAAAGTTTTCTTGCTCATAATTAAGCATCATAGAATTTAAGTCGATAATAGCCTGCTTTCGTTTTGTTTCTCCATAATCCCAGGGAATCCAGGAAAACCGAAGACCCATGACATAGAAATCCTGCCACTCATCGGACATGAAATTTAACCCGGGCCTGCCATAACCTGCCTGGCCAAATGCAGACAGACGCGGAATTGTTTTCAAACCCATCATCTTCTTCCTAAGCTGCAAAGCCTGGTTACGATAAGAAAAAATATCATATTCAGATCGTTCAGGTGCTTGTAAAATATAAGAAACCTCCGGAATAGAAAACTCATCATCAGGCTCCAAATCCAGTTTGCATAACAGTGCCAATTGCTCTATAAGCGCATTACGGGCCTCGCGCAGGGTCAGTAACTTGCGCCGCATATCAATTTTCTCCGCCTCAAGAAGTTTAACATCCATATCACTTACAACTCCTCCGCCATAACCAGCTTCCAATCGAGCTAAATTTACGTCCACAGACCTTTGAAGCAGTTGAATCACATCCAGTTGCTTATCCCTCAGGAGAATCTCCAGATATAATTCTTGAACACTTTCTTTTATTTCCCTCGCCCTGGCTTCCAATCCAGCCATTCGTTCCTTATGCTCAACATTAATAAGATTTTTTTCCAGTTTCCGTTTCCCTCCGTCGTACAGCAATTGATTGGCATACAAACTCATATTATACTGAAAATGCGGGATTTCCGGAAAACTAAGCCCTTCAAAGGGTAAATCAAAATCGAACTCCACCACATCCGATTGGTACTTTCCCTGAGCCCCAATATTGAAGCTTGGGAGACGATGAGTATTGTTGTTCTCCAATTCCTTTTGATTGATCAAACCCAGATATTCCCCGCTTTTAAGGGCGGGGTGAGAACCCAAAGCACTATTAATACAATCTTTCAGACTTGTTTGAGCAATACCTGATAAACCGATTAGTATTAGAAAGAATAGAAGTAATGATTTTTTCATTTTAATCAATATCTTGAGTCTTGTATCTTGATTAGATGAACATTGGCCACTCAAAATGGACAAATCCCTCATCTTCGGCAATTTGCCTGGCCACTTCTTTATCCTTGGTAAATACATGAATTTCTGCATGTACAGTAAAACCAATCAGGCCATTAGTAGCAGCATTAACAGGATCTTCACTATGAAAATGAGTCTGAAGAATAGTATATTCCTTGCCACGGTAGAAATTATTAATACTGCGGAGCAGATCTTTCATCCCATCAATGCAATCGTCATGAGCGGACAATACCAGGGCAATGTGTTTGAAAGCTTTGTTCTCACATATTGGAGCCGGCATTTTCAAAAGCAAGCCCAAAGCTCTTAATGAAAAAGATAAGAACTTCATCATCCTGCTCATACGGCTCACAAACCAGCGCTTGTAATGGTCCTCATCCCAGGCACAAACAGCCGCCTTAATTTTTCCATCCTGGCGGGCAACCCATATCTGCCCAAGATCCATTCCATCGATTTCATTCACATAATATCTGAATAACTCATCTGTCATCCGGGGAGCCAGCTTGTACTTTGAATAAAAGGTATTGTACAGGTTCACCAGTTCCGGGATATCTTCTTCTGTTGGATGGTTGATGGTGAATTTTTTTGATATTTTTTTCCTGAAAATGGGTACAATACTAAAGATTCTGAAATCTCCTAAATACTTTGCATCAGGAATTCCTGCCCGGCTTTTGGTGAAAATAAGTGAGAACTGATTGTTTTTCAGGAAGGTAGCAATTGCCAATTTTGTGTCCAGCACAATTAAATTATTTACCGTTTCCTTGACAAGTCGATATGCAACTGTTGAACGCTGATGATCCGGATCCACTTTTAAATCCATCAGATAGGCCGCATCGAAATTCTCATCCTTGTATTGCAGATTGCTATAAATAGCTCCAAAAGCCCCGATCAAGCTCTCCCCCTTCCTGGCCACCATATGGTATGATTTTTTACTGATCTGCTGGTGTATCCGTCGGAATTCAGGTGAGCGATCAGGATATCCTCCAATCACCCCATCCTGGGGACAGCGATGAGATAAGTCCAGAATCGCCTCATTATCAGCGTCCGTCAATTGATCAATAATAATCCTTTCTGTTGCCATTGCTTAATCCTGGTTAAAAATGATGTATAAAACTAAGAAAATATCATGACTAACAGATAATACTCGGGTTGCCTGGATTTAACTCATAATTTGTATCCCCCCTGGGTTAACTCAAAAAAATTGATTCTACAATAATATATTATACTCTCAGTAAGCGTGGTTTAGTTCAACTATCCTGACTTACATCAAGATAATCTTTTTGGAAATAATATGGTGGTCTGGCATTATAAACATGACATAATAATTACCCGGGGATAAACCACAGAGTTGCAATTCTGCAGATGCTTGTACTGAAACGGAATCCGGGAAAAACTGATGAACCAGTTGACCTGAGGTAGAAATAACCCTAATAGCAATCGGAGCATGCTTATTCCAGCTAATTGTTATTTGATTCGAAGCAGGATTGGGGAAAAGGTTTATTGTTGATATTAAAGCTTCTTTTTCATCAGAACTTGCTTGCTCGGTAACAAAGGTCCAGGTTTCACTGTAATCAGTGTGCTGATTTTGTGAATAGGCAGTTACCCGCCAATAGTATCTGGTATTAGTTGCCAGGTTTTCAACAACATATTCGGGATCACCAATGCCATCAACGATTACTAATTCTGTAAAATCAGAATCATATGCCATTTCGAAACGGTAATAGCTTACCCTGAAAACAGGCTCCCAGGACAAGTTAAGTGATATGGTGGAAACCATTTCCTGATTGTTTTCAGGATACTTGAGCTTTGGCGCAAAGCAGGTCTGAAACACATCAATAAAAATTATGCGGTCGTTATTTATCTCGGGGATACAAAGAAACTGGGTTTCCTGATTGAAATAAATATCTGCCGGACCCAGGAAGCCATCTGCGAATACCTCTGGTGGCTGTGAAAAGTTTTTATCAAAGCAAAAAATTGCATTCGAACCATGGCTTGAAAAATAGTAGTTTCCACAGTTATCTACAGCTATACCGTCGCAGCCTGAATAATTGGTTTCAACAATAGTTGAAACCTGACTAGTAGCCAGATCGAATTCCATTATGGGAGAGTTTGCTCTGGTGAAGCAGGCGACGATTCTGTTATTCTCTATATCCATCCACATTCCGTTGATCTCTTCCAAATTTCCTACTATCCACTCCTCAACATGTCCGTTGCGGGTATCAATCTTGTACACGATCTCCTGATCTCTTTCGCCAACATACAAAAAGCCGCTTGTATCAACTACCATGTCATTGATCCACAAGGTTCCCACTTCCTTGTGGAAGACTCTTTGACCGTTATCCAGGTTAAAACCGTTAACAAAACCCTTATCTGAAACATACAGCACATTCTCATAAATTGCCAGCCCTTTTGGTCCTTGTGTATGGGCCTGGTTGAAATAGGAATACAATTCTGTTTCCGGATCATAAGCAAGGATGGAACCAGTATTGCCATCTTCGACGTTCGATATCAGATAACGCTGATGAGCCGAGTCATAAATAATACTTTCCGGTCGGTTAGGCGTCTGAGCCATCAATTGCTGGCAGATCAGCATTATGCCTATAACAATTTGCTTCTTCATAGTTGGTTTGATCAGGTTAGAACAATCCTGATCAAATTTCTGGTAAAGAGTACGGTTTATGAAATTATTTCGACCAATGGAAAGTAACTTTTGTTTATCTACAAGTTACAGTCGACCAAAACCGTTTGACGATATGCTGTATTCAATGTGACATAATGAGTCAAGTGGACTCTAAATCTTACTTATTTGCCTTGTTGAAACATGAGTATAAATCTCACCGGCGAACAGGTAGTATAAAAAAGTGTTTCGGTTACAGGTTCCCCGGTCCCTGAGCGGAGTCGAAGGGCAGGTTATAGGCTGTCGATTGTCAGTTTAAACCTTCCACACTCCAAAAACTCCGAAGCCTTTGTTGGCCTTTACTTCAAAGTCGAAATCCATTTGTCTGAATTGATTTTCCAGGCCCCCGGTTCTATAATAATGACGAAAATTACCGTTGTGTTCTTCACCCGCCAGGAATTCAATGAACTTTGCCATCCAACCAGAAAAACTTCGAGGCAGAGGAACAGCATAGTCTGCAATAATGAGATTTTTTGATACTCTCTTGGCCTCGCGGATAATAGTTTCCCGCAATTCCGGTGGAAATTGATGAATAGCCATTGCCATTGTGGCAAAATCGAAGTGCTGATCCTCAAAATCCGACAGATTTGTTGCATCCATGATCCTGAAAGATAAATGATCAAAGCCCTTTTTTTCCGCACGCTCACGGGCAGCTTTTATCTTAGGTTCATCCAGATCAATACCTACTACCGATGAACAACTGGTCCCCAGCTCAAAAGCCAATGAACCGGTACCACATGCGATATCCAGACAACTTGATTCTACAGCAACCTGGTCTCTGATAGAGCGGCGCAGCCTTCTGAGTAAAGGATCGATTAATAAACGGTAAGATAAAACTGATAATGAATTCATATAGAATAGAATTAAAAAGAGAGGGTGCCCTCTGGACACCCTCTCTTTTTATAAAACAAATACAATTATTATTTCATTTTAATAAGTTTATAATCAACTCTTCTGTTCAGGGCCCGGCCTTCTTTAGTTGAGTTATCTTCAACTGGATTGTCTTCACCAAAAAACATAGTTTTAATTTTTGTTTTCTGAACACCTTTGCCAACCAGGTAATCAGCGGCAGAGTTTACACGTCTTTCAGACAACTTCATATTGTAGGCTTTCGCACCAATATAATCAGTATAACCACTCAATTCAACACCAAAACCATCATGGTTAGTTAGAGCAGCAGCGATACCATTCAGTGTGGTTATTCCACCTGTTTTTAATTCTGATTTATCAAAATCAAAAAGAATATTCTTGTTATTTAATCCGTATTTGGCCATCAGGGTTCCTACATCATAAGGACATCCTTTCAGTTCGGCCACACCTGGTTCATCAGGACAATCATCTTCACTATCGATAATTCCATCCCGGTCTCTGTCAACCGGACAACCAAAGCGATCAACCTCATATCCTTTTGGTGTATCAGGACAGCGGTCATCTTTATCAGGTACTCCATCACCGTCAGTATCCGGACATCCTTTATGAATCTTCAAACCTGCTACTTCAGGACAAGCATCGTCTTTATCAGGGATTCCATCACCATCAGTATCAGGACAACCATTGAATTCTGCCAGACCAGGAATTGCCGGACACTCATCTAAATAGTCTGGTACACCATCCTTATCAGTATCAAGTGGGCAGCCTTTTTCATCAACCATAACTCCTTCAGGAGTATCAGGACATTCATCAATCTTATCAGGGACACCATCATTGTCGGAATCCTTAGCTTTCCCTGGAGTAAAAGTCAAGTATATTGAATTTTCCTGGAAGATATCGTTGTAAGAATTAGGGGCAGTGACAACCGCTCCTTCGGTTCCGTCAATTAAATCGGTAAATGGATAAATGAAGCCGGTCATTACACCAAGACTAATCCAGCTGTTGATGCGAAGGTTTAGTCCAACACCTCCATAGAGATTAGGGCGCATTGTTTTTTCGGCAAATGTTCCATTTTATCCAAACCCTGAGGCATCATGGTAGTTTCCTCCCAATCCAGCCACAAGAAATGGTGCAAGAAAAGCATCTTATTTTAAAATATATCCATTGTTAAGTTTGTACTTAGCCAATAAATTAAGGTTATACATA
>JAUVKA010000125.1 GCA_030592205.1 Bacteroidota bacterium
GGCATTCCATTTTAACCACTCACACCATATCATACTTCCTGAATCAAATTTTCCATCGAATGGAGAATAGCCCGATACTTTTTTAAATGCTTCACAAGTTGCTTTATCATAGCTGAATCCCTGATTTATTTTAAACCGGATATAGTCTAAATGAATACCGTCAATATCATATTTTAGAGCTTCTTTTACCTTTCCTTTAATATATTCACGTGCTTCGGGATTTGCCAAATTCAGATTCGTATATATTTCACCTTTTTTGCCTCTGATAAGCCATTCGGGATGATCTTTGATTTCACCTTCTAATTTAACCCCTCCCCCGGGACAAAAATTTGCATGTACTTTAATATTTCTTTCGTGGGCTTCTTTTAAAAGAACCTCAAGAAAATCCCATGTTCTACTATGTTGATCCATCATGGTGTAATAGCAAAAAAGGGTATTAATCCCTATTTCAGAATACTTGTTTAGAAGCTCTTCTAAATGTTGAGTTGCTTCCTTTTCGTCATCTTCAAATAAACTGCCATGAAGCCAAACAGCCCTGCCTTCCTGGAGTGATTCAAGCTGAGAAAAAAGGTTAAGTGGAATGACAATAAGGATAATTAGGATTATTCCCCCGAAGTATTTTGCTTTTTTCATGATGATTAGGTTTGGTTGATTATTGATAACTTTGAATAAAACAAGAAATTAGAATGATAACGACACAATTTTATACTGAATAAATTTACTGGAAATTTTTCAAATAATCTTGAATTCATTATTAGTTCTGAAACACTATTGTATAACATGATTGATAGAAAATGAAAAAACTTGTAGCAATTTCGGAAAACAGATTATCAGCATCTGTTTTTGGCAAATTCTTGTCAACTGTGTTATTGTCCGGGGCTATTTTATTCACTATGCTTTTCAGTGGATGCAGAACTCAGGAAGATGACTCAAATTCAGAGCAAAAGCCTGAGGCAATTACCATCGTATCTTTTGGTGGTACGGTAACAGAAGGTACATCAGCAAAGCTTGACCTGTTTCACGATTGTTTCAAGTGGGGGACCACAACCGTGAACAAAGTACGGGAAACCCAAACCTGGTGGGCAATCATGGAACGTATTCTCAGAGACTGGGTTGAAAATGGAGTTGAAGTAATTAATACCGGGGAAGTGGGAGGTACTGTAGCAGAAGGCTTAGCCAGGATTGATGACGATGTGCTTTCACATTCACCTGACTATGTATTGGTGATGTTTGGGATGGACGATGTCCTGGCAGGTGTTAAGGGCGAAAATTTCAAAGCGGATCTGAGAAAAATAGTGGACAAGATCGGGGAAAGAAAGACAAAGATAGTTCTGTTAACTCCCCCGCCGATATCGGAACGGATGTCTGTTAAGTACACAATGGATAGCCTGCACCATCAGCAAGTTCATTTGTCAGGCCTGGTTCAGATTATCCGTGATCTGGCAAAAGAAAGGAAACTTCCCCTTATCGATTTTCATCGGTATTTTCTCGATAATCACCTGGCGTACAGCCATCTCTTTGAAGGCTGGCTTCCCGATGCAGTGGCACAAACTGCCATGGCTCCATTTGCTGCCGGAGAACTTCTTCCGGTGATGGGAGTAAATAACTATCCCAATCCACTATTGAGTGACTATCGCAAAGCATACAGGGATACAAGTGGAGATCCAAATTGGAAGCATAATGCTTTTACTGATCTCATTTTCTTTGATGGTCAGTTTTACCTTACATTTCGAAATGGAGGAGGTCATGCTCCACCTCCTCCGCCAAGCGGGAGAGTGATTGTGCTAAGGTCAGTTGACGGTATTCTGTGGGAGAGAGAGGCGACACTGCTTGTATCAAATGTAGATCATCAGGCTGATCCGAAGTTTCTTATAGTAGACGATCGTCTGTTTGTTTATTGTCCGACCCGAAATATTGATAACCCTCCGGGAGGTCATACTACTTATGGTTTTGAAAGACTTGCCACCGGAGAATGGAGTGATCCTTTTAAATGTGCCACGGGTGTTTTCTGGCGTGCAAAAAAATGGCGCGACAAGTACTATGTTGCAGCCTATGCAAGGAGTGAAAAAGATGCAGCAGTGAAGATGCTTTCCAGTTCAGACGGACGCAACTGGGATGTGGTTTCAAACATTCTTCCATACGAAACCGGCGCTAATGAAACAGACCTCTATGTAGAAAATGATATACTTATGGCTTATGCACGTTGCGGAGATGGAAATAACCATGAAATGATCATTTCTACCTATATTCCTGAAGAGAATCGTTGGAGCTCTGTAACAACCGGGCGTCTTATCCATGCACCTTGTGTTTTTAAAGTGGGTGAAATAACCATGATTACCGGCAGATATTGTTCTCAGTCAGATGAGGGTTTCCTGGACTTGCGAAAAGATTGGAATGCCTTCACTTCCGGCAATGATGCTGAAATGGAGAAGGCCGATCCGGCACGTGTTGAGGCCTACCACCATGGCCTTCGAACGGGTGTCTTTGTGATAGATGGAACCCGGCCCCGCCTGGTCATGGAACTATTGAGTGCCGGTGACAGCAGTTATCCGGGTGTGGTCAAATTCGGAGATGAATATCTGATCAGCGATTATTCCATGCATGAATATTATCCGTATATCCGCCGCCCCGGAGATTGGAATACACCATGTGATATATATGTGTCCCGAATTCGTTTTAAAAAACAATGATGATGAAACTAAACCTAAAACCAATAACGAGAGGCTTGTTCTTTTTGGCAGTTATTGCTACAGGAATTTTGTCTGTTTTAAGCTGTAGCCCGCAAGAAAGAAATAAGGACAACTCAGAAAATGCCCTGGTGGTCTGGAAAGTTGACCCCCTGGATGAAATCCAACAGGATGCTCTACCCAAAGATGCACTTTGGGGTTATAGTGTGATAGCCTGTCAGGGTGAGTATGAAAGCGCTCAGATTGCAATTCGCACTGAAGATAAAAAGCTTACTGTTCACATTGAAGCCACCGATCTGCTCCAGACCCTTGGCCCTGGACATTTTGACATGAAAAATCTTCAATTACGGCTGATTGATTATTCTTCCGGTGAAGTGAGGGAAACACCGGTGTCTCTGCCTGGTTCCTTTGTATTGAAGCAGAATCAAACCCAAGCACTGAGGCTTACAGTATATGTGCCCCGGGGAACAGAACCCACTGGTTATCATCAGGGTGTCATTAAACTCCGAACCGACAAAGAGGAAGTTGATGTTGGAATGCTCATTAGGGTCAGGGATATCGAGATACCTGAGAGCTTCAGCTCAGAAATAAAAAAACTTGCCGAACGCTATGGTTTAGAAAAGCTTGCTGATATTTTGGATAGTATCTATGACAGAGATCAGGAAAATGGTGAAGCAGTTAGCTCTGTTTACTGGGAGAAGCTGCACGATGGAATTGAAGACCTTCAGCTTTTATGGCTGCTGGAACAGGCGCAAACTGTGGCTGCACAGCAACAGGGTAAAGATGTCAGGAATATTGATCTCACAGCCAGAGGCAGGAAAATTTGCTCCCAGATCAATAGTAACCTGATCGATCAAGAGGTAGATATCAGTACCTTACGTGAAGTGCGTAATGAATTTATTTTGGCTATTCAAAGAGCAAAAATTCAGCCGGTAGATACAGGAAACTCTTTAACTGTGAATGCATCAGTGGCTCCTACTACGCCGGCAGATTTTGCCTATGGCACAGAGGGACGGTTCTGTTTTCAGTTCCAAATCAAATGGACACCAATCGGGAAAGTGAAAGCGGGCGACTATCTTCGCTTTGCATTCCGTGATCTCTTTACCAATAAGATCACCTATTATAATTATCCGGAAAAAAATCCGATTCCGGCCGAAACAAAAATACTCCTGACAGCTAAAGATATTGACCTCAAGCCATCATCCTATCATGTGCGGGTAGATCTTATGCGTGGGGATCAATCTCTTTCCCCGAATTCGCCTGGTGCTTGTCAGATTTATGTAACCCATGAGGGGGAATCCCCGAAACACATGTATGTCAGTTTTGTAAGCTCTCGTTTGGCTTATATGTGGGATGAGAAACAAGGGATTTTTTATCATATGCTTCCCGGAAATCTTCCTTCAACAGGAGATCCATTCGATCCAACAGCACGTCCGGTTTACGAACAGGCATTGCGTCTGGAAATAAATCGTATGGGATATTATGACTGGACAGGTCGTTCCCCAATGGAAAACGTTGTGCCTGAAGCGCAACATGATGGGGGTGCAGGTATTTTGCATTGTGCCGGGGCTTTTCGTGTAATGGGAGAAACAGACAGGGCACTTTTCTGTGAACAAGCCGTAAAGCGGATAGTTGAGGCAGTGCTGGCGCGAAAAGTTGATACTGTCGCAAACGGACAACCGGGTTTACTATTCTACGCACCCCGTCAGCAACAAACATTACTGCTCAAGCTGCTCAGTGATGTTTATTTCTATTTTCACGATGTGGTCGGAGATAAGAACTATGCCCAAAAACTTTACGAACCCATAATGTCGCTAGGGAATTATCAAATGAATCAGCCAAACCCACTTGGAGTTTCAGAAGGCAAGGTATATGACGGTCGTGTGCTGGTTGGCCTTTCAAACTATTGCCTCACGGAGAATAAAATAAATGGGCAATTCAATCAGGATCATGTAGAGACAGTGTTTGACTTTGCAACAAGAATGAGTGAACATACACTGCTTCATCAGGGATGGTACGATGAAGGTGGAAAAAGAAGTCATCATGGCTATAGCACAATGAATCTCTTATGGGGACTTCTGGAGGCCAGAAAGGTTGCACTTATTATCGATGACAATGACCACGCGAAACTATTTGGGAAAGCAATATTAACTGCTTTTGATTTTCTGGCAAGGACTAACAGTTACATAACCGGCTTTACACCACAATGGATTCCCTCTCGCCACGGAGCGTGGAGTGCCGGAGATACTTATGAAATGCTCAACGAAATAGAGCACCAATTTGGTGAAAATAAAACTGTACAATGGTATCGTGCACATCTCTTTGATCGGAATATTGATTATTTCGCAAGATTGATATCGAAGTATGTAGAAACATCTTCTTTAGGAAGTCGTAATGCTCTGCCAGGATTTCTACTGGAGTGCGAAGAGTATAAGGAGATTGCAGGTGCCGGTTTGAAATAAGATCATTTATACTAAAACTCAAATTTATAGCTCAAATATGGATACATAATTGTAAGTTCATAAGGTTCTGCCGAGTTTGACTTGTAATTAAATGCATGGCCAAGGAATTCCTTTTGCATCAGCAGATTTTTCATATGAAATATTATTGTATGGCTGCTTTTGGCTTTGTTTATCCTGTAGTTAATTGAGAAATCGAGATAATAGTTTGTAGGAGATTGCTCTTCATAAATTTTTGAATCATCATAAACTACAAACTGATACTGAACTGATTTGTTTTCATCGACCGGAGCATACCTCTGCCCCCCTAATATTGTAAATTTACCATTCAAGCTGAAAATATTGTTTTTTCTTACCTGCCATTCTTTTCCAGCGAGCAGATTCAAGACATAATTTTGGTTGTAACGGGTATTTCTTTCAACGCCATCACCGCCTGTGTATTTTGAATCAAAAACTGAAGCAGTAAAAAGATAGTAAAACCCATCTTTTAAAAAATGCTCAAATGTAACATCTACTCCAATGTTTCTTCCGGTTCCTTCATTTGTGAGTTTTGAACTGAAAAACATATCGTTTTTATAATTTATCATTGAAAAGGAACTGTCAGGAATTACCGGCACATCACATAATATTTGATAATAAGGCTCTATTTTCATATGAGTGAAATTGCTAAGATTCCAATCGTAACCCAGTACGAAATGATGTGCTTTTGTAATACCAAGGTTCTTATTGAGATTGCTCCAACCATCAGTTGTTTCCACTTCCATTAAATAAGTTCGCAGGGGTTCAAGCCTGCTGTGTTTACCATAAGCAAAACTTAAAGATTGAGTTGGTTTGAAATTCCATTTTATTCCTAATCTCGGCTCAATTGAATAATCATTATTCAGGTTGAAATAATACAAATGCAAGTCTGCATTAACAAGCAAATTTTCAAGCAAATAATATTTTGACTGAGAATAAAACCGGAATGATGATGTTGCCCCTTTGTTGTCAACAAAATAGTCTGTACTGTCACTTACGGCGACATTAGAATTTGTCTTCACATCGTAATTGTATGCAAGGCGTCTTATTGTTATTCCTGTTCTATTTGTGTGTCTGCTGTTGAATTTATGATTCAGGTAACTATAAAGGCTTAATTCCGAATTTACTTCATTTTGGTCAGCAACAGGGATGAAAGTTAAATTTGGTCTAAGATATGTAGATTGGTATGTGTATCTGGTAGCAGAGTACGAAACTGATGAAAATAGATATGATTTGTCACCAATTATTTTTCTGTGATTAAGTCCTGATGCTGTAAGGTCGTAATGTATATCATATTGGTAGTTGTCGTAATTAGTTTTCCATTCTGTTGAATCGGTTTTTGGATCGAATTTAATTTTACTCTTACCGTTGATACTCCATAAAGAAAAAACTCCTGCCTTTTTGGTTGGAAAATTCAATTTTAGAGACAGGTCTGAGGAGGTCGGTAATCCGGTAACCTGTGGTAGCAGATTCTCCAGAATGCCAAAGGTTGAATACCGGTAATCAACAAGATAGGATGCTCTTTTCCCTTTTATAAAAGGCCCTTCTGTTGCAAGTTCAACACCATAAGAGCCGAATTGAAGTGTCGTTTCTCTTTTGTCGGAATTCCCTGTTCTTAAATTGAGGTCAAATACTCCTGAAAGGGCATTTCCGTATTCTGCGGGGAAAGCACCTGTAAAGAAATCAGAATTGGCCAGCATATTTGTACTGAACATCATATTAATACCCCCTCCGGAATACAATCCTGCCAAGTGATTGGGAGCCGGAATTTCAACACCATCAATTCTCCACAGAATACCTTTGGCTGCATTTCCCCGGATAACAATCTCATTATTATCAACTGTACTCGGGGTAACTCCAGCGAGTGAACTTGCCAGCCGTGACGGATCTTCAAAGCCACCTGCGTAGCGCTGTGCTTCTTCAACAGAAAATGTCCTTGCCGACAGGGTTGCCATTTTGTTTATTGCTTCATCCTTTTTAATATCCGGCCTGACAAGCACTTCTGCCAGAGTAGTAAAGGATTCCTTTAACGGGATGTTTAAAACCACTTCTTTACCCGAACCTACAAGCAGGTCAGAGATATACCTGCTTTCATATCCAAGGAAATTAATTTGAAGAGTTACTCTGCCAACAGGAACTTTTTCAAGTCGAAAAAATCCGTCAGCATTAGTTGAAGTGCCTCTTAACGGATCTGAACCTACAACAATAATTGTAGCTCCGGGCAAACTGATTTGAGTTTCACTATCAAATACTTTTCCTTTTATTGTTTGTGTAAGATTCTGTGAGTAAGCGGAATTGCTAATATTCAATATCGCCGATAACAAAATAAAAAAAATGCTTATCCTCATATGGATGTAAGTTTTAACTTTACAAAGTTAAGTCCCGAATAAGTGCATATCAATACTGAAATATCATTATTTTATGGCTTCTGAAATAGAAAAAATACAAACTGAGTATTTAAATACACTTAATCGCCAGCTTTTTATTCCGGAGGATTTAGATTATCGGATACTGGATAGAAATATTGAGCTTCTGGGAAAATTGAATATTATTGAAAACAGCGCTATTTCTATTTTTGATTTATATCAGAATAAACATATTTATTTATCACCGAGGTTTGAAACTATTTTTGGGTTTTGTATAAACAAAGCACATAAAGAAGGGAATGAATATTTTGATAAAAAAGTACACCCCAATGATGCTCTTGATGCAATGAAAATAGCCAGTTATTTCTTTAACACTGCTTTAGCTCTACCTTCGAAAGAAAGAAAAAACTATAAACTGATTAATGATTACAGGATAAAAAACGGAGAAGGTAAATACATCAGGGTTATTGAACAATTTCAGGCTTTGGAGCTGGATAAACATGGGAATATCTGGTTAGCTTTATGTGTTATGGATTTATCACCTAATCAGGATATATCCTTGCCTTTGCAAAACAAAGTATTGAATTTTAAAACAGGAGAATTATTTCACTTCCCGGGAACAAGCAAAAAGGTTAATTTATCTGATCGGGAAAAAGAAATACTCGGTTTAATATCAGAAGGGTTAATTAGTAAAGAGATTGCAGGTAATCTGTTTATTAGTGTTCATACTGTAAATACACACCGACAAAAAATCCTGGAAAAACTAAATGTAACAAATTCTATCGAAGCTATTAAACTTTCTAAAGAGTACGGTTTGATTAGTTAAGCTGTACAGCTGGATTCAAGAAATCATTTAAGAGTCTTTACCCATGTTCTCAATTTTCGGGATGTAGAATATGAACCAGTAGTGCTGAGTATTGAGGATTATGAAGCAATTGTAAACTCACCCTGGGAAAGAGATACTGGTTTTTGCCGAAGCATTTACACTGAAACAGGTTTATAAATATTTCCAGTAGAGACGCATGGTCAAAGAGACGGATAATCATCCGTCTCAACATTAATATCCCCTAGCAGTTTTTATAAATTCCCTGATATTCTCTGCGGGTGTACCTGGCGGTAATGCACATCCTGCATTCAATATGAACCTATTTGTTTGACTAAAAACCTCCAGTAACTTGGTTGTAGCCTCCCTCACTTGATCCGGTGTTCCTAGACCCAGAATTCCAGAGGGATCAACATTGCCCAAAAAGGTGCAACGATCTTTCATCAGCTCAAAGGCCTTGTTCACATCTGTTTTATAATCCAGTTCAAGACCATCGGCACCTGATTCAACCATTTGCGGAAGGATTGCTTCAGTATCACCGCAGATATGCAAAACATAGGGAAGTCCCTTATTATGAGCCGCCTCAACAACCTTTTTCTCATATGGAAGAGCAAAGCGCTCATACAAATCAGGGGGTATCATCTCAGGACCGGCTACACTATCTCCATTCGAGACCATATCGCATCCTGTTTGTGCCATCAGGTTAATAAATTGAATACTAACTTCAGTACAATAATCCAGTAATTCCCTCACTAGATTCTCTTCAGTCATGTAAAAATCGAGCATCCAATTCTCCGTTCCCCGAATCATACTGGCCAGAGAAAATGGTGCCTGATCGCAATTACCTCTAACGAATATCTCACTACCGAAATGCTCTTTTATTAATCGTGTGGCTTCTAACCAGTTAGCTGAATAAGGATAAGTGCTTAGATCCGGTATCTTCAAGCCTGGCAAATCAGCATAGTCCACCAGATTACCTAAATGAGACCGTGCAGGATCATCCTCGGGAAAATCAATTGCCACACCACAAGCTCCTGCAAGAGTAACAGTATCTATATCAATGAGTACTCCATCATACTGATAGCTTTCCACTGATTGAATAAATGCCCTGGCAATCTCCTTTGGATCCTCTCTGTATTGCCTCATTGTTA
>JAUVKA010000172.1 GCA_030592205.1 Bacteroidota bacterium
AGTGATTTAATAACAACCACCAGTTCCTTGGGATATTACCAGCTCCCTTCAGTTCCCCATGGTGAACGGACCCTGGTTGCCAGGATTAATGATGAGACTGTATTTGAAACGGTTATAATTCTTGCCGAGGAGGAATATCCATTTGATATAGCCATACCTGAGTCTTTTGATTTTACTGACCTAAGGGATGGGAACCAGTACCTGGCGCAAGAAATTGGGAATCAAACGTGGATGATAGATAATTTAGCCTTTTTACCTCAAGTAAGTCCATCAAATATCGGTTCTGATAGTAATCCAGATTACTATGTATATGGTTATGAAGGCAGCAGTATTTCAGAGGCCAAGGGTTATGTTAACTATAATAAATATGGAGTTCTTTATAACTGGGCTGCAGCTACAGCAGATACTCATGGAAATGGTCAGGATGTTTGTCCTTCAGGTTGGCATCTACCTAGTGATGACGAATGGCAAACTCTTGAGAAATACCTTGGCATGAGTTCATCTGATGCAGAAATTGGAGGTTGGCGCTCCTCTGGAGATGTTGGCAAAAAGCTCAAATCAAACTCTGGCTGGTACAATAATGGTAACGGTAGTAACAGTACCGGATTTAATGCCCTTCCGGGCGGCTACCGGTATGGAAGCGGTGGTTTCCGCTACCTTACCGAGATCGCTTTCTTCTGGTCTTCCTCGCCAAAAGGGTCATCGTACGCCTGGAGCCGACACCTGCCCTTTGATTATGATGGAGTACGCCGGCACGAAATCCGCAGAAACTACGGTTTTTCTGTCCGTTGCCTCCAGAACTGATAGTGTATGGATTAGTAAGGTATGCTTTCGGGGGTGTTGACAAGTAGGGGTACAAAATAAGTTTAAAGAAGGAAATAAGCTATAATTCTTGTCCCTTATTTGTAACTTATTGTAATTAATATTTTACTAATACCTTGCCCTTCTGATGCTTATAACTGTTACTTCACTTTCTGTATCGAAAATGAATCCCGTTGAGACAGATCGTGATCTGTCACTACAATGGCAATATAAAAATACCGTTGGTCGAATTCATCCCGGGGCACGAAGTGAACCCGGGATCTGCATGTTTTGCCTACAACCAGGAGCTAAGCAAGCTGGGGATCTGAAGACTATTTTAGTTTGACCACCATAACAACTGGATTGTCGTTTTCATTCAAGGTTTTCAGCAGTCTTTTGTAGGCTTCTGCAGCATCAGTATTCTTAACTTCAAGCTGATTCCTTAGTTTTTCTTCATCCGGATTCAGCATATCAAATGGTTGGATCATTCTGTATAAGAGTTGATCACCATCGGTTCCGGTGGGCCAGAAATCAGGACCTCCATCCAGATCATTCGGGATTTTACCATTATCTGTTTTAAACGAGAAAATATTTTCATCATCAAATTGATAAATACCAATATGATATTTCCTTAATTCCTTTATCCTTATAAGAAGCTTATCCCTGGTTTGATAGAGCTTTGGAATCAAGTAATAGGATTCTTGTGGGTATAAAGGGTTGATAAGCCAGTACACGCTTAGGGTCAGTGAAAAAACTACCAATTGAAAAATCCCCCATCATTTTAATCACTTGTGTCGAAGGGTATTTCCTGATAACCTGACCGCTCTCATCCTGAAGGTAAAACAGAAAATTGGCTGAATCGGGAGAAAAACTACCGTAGGGTGAAATCATGATATGCCGCCCTTCACTTAGAGGGGCAAATCTCCACGTAGGATAGGTAATTCTGAAGGAGTTTATTTGAACCCCTTCAATATCATAGGTGTATCCGATATTGCCTTTTGCAGAATAGAGATAAATGAGCGATCCGTCAGGAGAAACTTCTATTCCCTGAGCACCCAGATATTCTTCCGGCCCCGGCCCGATCGCACCAATCTGCTCTACAAATTTACCCTCATCAAATGAACTACCTCGTACCCTTGGGTCGAGGTAGTTCATTATTATTTCCTCGACTTAATTGTGTAACTTTTTGCTTGCCAAACTTGGAAACCATGTAGTTTTTCTTCATACCTAAGTACAAACAACTGGGAGATAATTCTAAAGTATTTTTAATAATATGAATCTGGGGTTCATGGTTCGAATCCATGATGAAGCGCTTGAGATTTAAACCTGTAAGATCCTGACCTGACAGGTTATTTATGTCCAACTTTTTCCACTAATATCGTTTCTGCGCATCTATACTTTAGAGGCTATGTAGCCTTTATGAAATATCATATTTATTATGGAAATAGACTTGGGGTTTGTTAACTTAATAGTTAACTTTGTATGACAATACGTGACATTACTGCGTATAAAGACTACTTTATAAAGTTCTTTGATAAGCAGGAGCTCAAAGTTCAGCTGAAAATAGAATACGTCCTGGACCTTATCAGATATGAAAGAAATGTTCCAGCGAAGTTCTTTAAGCATCTTGAGAACTCTGACGGGATTTATGAAGTGAGGGTAATAACAACTTTCAAGAGTATTAGAATTCTGTGCTTCATTGATAATGGGAAACTGATAGTACTTGCCAACTGTTTTCTGAAAAAGAGACAGAAGACTCCTGTAAAGGAAATCAGATTTGCAGAAAGGCTAAAAAAAGAATACTTGAAAAAAAATGGAGATAAAAAAATGAAAAACACAACAAATTTTGAAGACATACTGAAAAAAAAATATGGTGAAAAAGGTTCACCTAACAGGGATATATATGAAACAAACTCTCTTGCGTTCAGACTTGGTGTCATGCTTAAAGAAGCCCGAAGAGAAGCTCATATCACCCAAAAAGAACTTGCAGACAGAATAGGTACAAAAAAAAGTTATATTTCCAGAATAGAGAGAGGAAAAAGTGACATTCAACTGTCTACCTATCATAAGCTTATTGAAATAGGACTAGGACGAATCTTGCATATATCTATTGAGCCATAAAGCCTCCATGTGGCCTATAAGCGGCGGAGGCAACCAGGCAGGTCTTGGAGCTAATGCATCATTCTGATCATTTACAGCTTATGAATCAACACATCTGTGAGTCAGGCACTTGTATCACAATCACGAGTTTTTATATAATAATGATTACTCAAAAAGTTATGGATTTTCGGTGCGATGCCTAAAAGACTCCACCGGCAAGAACCAACCACCTGTAGCCAGTCCAGGCATATATATTTTGCAACTCTCGTCAAAGAAAGCTAACTTGGTGAGGAGGATCGTCAACGAACTAGTGCTACAAATAGAGCCTTAAAAAATTCGCCCTGCTAGCAGGGCCACGTGTAAACGATGGTGAAGAAGACGGTGGTGAAAAAGTGATCCCTGCCTCCTTTTTGATTAGTATAATTAAAGAATATACTGTAAAATTGAAAAGGATTGAGTGAACTTTCCTGCTTTGATCTTTAAAGGAATGGTTTAAGATAAAAAATGGTCAAATAAAATGCGAAAATTATTACCTATAATCATCATATATCTGATATTCAGCCTTAATAGTTGTAATGTTTGTAAGAATGAATCGCCTGTCATTTTAAATGTTATACATGGCATTGATAATGTGTATGTTGGAAGTGAGGTCCGGTTAACATGCACTGCCTCTGGTGATGACAATGATCTCCTGACCTATAGCTGGACAAGCAGCTGTGGTGATTTCATTAACAGTTCCTCATCATCCTCAGTATATTGGAAAGCCCCGGATGATCCGGGAAGCTGCAACATTACAGTAGTAGTTAGCGATGGTGAATTATTTGATGAATATACATTTTTCATAGAGGTTGAGATGGAAGAAGTTTCTACACCAATGGTTGGGGTATATTATTATCCATGGTATGGCAGTGGAAAATTCCATGGTGGCAATTATCTCCGGGAGCATCTGATCCCGGTTCAAAACCCTGAACTGGGAGAATACAACGACAGGGAATCCGAAGTTATTGAAAAGCATTTAAACTGGAGTCGGTATGCTGGAATCGGTTTATGGGTGAGCAGTTGGTGGGGTCCGCAATCTCTCGAAGATGTTACTTTATTGGATTACATATTGGAACATCCCTCTCTGGAAGATATGAAAATAGCTCTTTTCTATGAGACAACAGGGCGAACAAATAATTTCACTAACTTTTCGAATTTAGAATCAGATATATCATTCATTGCTGATAATTATTTTGATCATCCAAACTATTATAAAATCGATGGCAAACCTGTATTGTTTATATACCTCACCCGGGTTCTGTCACAAAATGGAACTTTAGAAAGTACTTTAACAGCGATTCGGAATACGGCCACTTCAAAAGGCTTTGATATATATATTGTTGGCGATCAGGTTTTTGGACAACCACCTTCATCCGGGGATCAGATTTCTTTGCTTGATGCTATAACAAATTATGATGTCTATGGTAGTTCAGGTGCCAAAATGTATGCAACACAGGAAAAGGTAAACTTCTATTATACAGCCCAGGCAGGATGGAGATCAATGGCACACCAATCTGGCGTTAGTTTTATTCCTGCCACCTCTCCCGGTTTTAACGACAGGGGAGTTAGGTCTGGTCATGAACCTTTATCAAGAAAGTTATCAGAAAATAGTGAATTGGGGTCCTTGTTCCAGGCTATGCTGGACGAAGCATTGAAAATCACAGATCTAGAAACAGGAAATTTATTCATGGTAACCTCATGGAATGAGTGGCATGAAGACACTCAGATAGAGCCAGTCACTGCTGCTCCCCCAACAAATATTGATGACAGCGAATCTGGTCAGGATTATACCGGTGGATTGGAATACGAAGGATACGGGGAAAAGTATTTGACAATTATTAAAGAGGCAATATCAAGGCGATAAGATTTCTGAAAAACCTGCTCTATGAAGCGATTTTTCCTTTGTCTAGTTATTTTTTATTGTCTCAGCAGGATTGGTAATAGCGGCTTTATACGCGTGGAAGCTTATGGTTATAGCCGTCAGAACTATTGCAATTAATCCGGGTATAAGGAATAGCATAAATCCCAATGATATGCTGTAAACATAGTTTTCCAGCCAGTTATTCATGAAATACCAGGATACCGGAAATGCAATCACCATAGAAATGATAATCAGGATAAGAAATTCTCTGGAAATCAACTGGACAATATCTCCCTCCGAAGCTCCCATAACTTTCCTGATTCCGATCTCCCGGGTTCTTTTTTCAACAGTAAAGGAAGCTAGTCCGAATAACCCTAAACAAGCAATAAAAATTGCCAAAGCTGTAAACAAAGTAAATACTGTACGCCTGTTTATATCGGTAGTAAATTGTTGCTCAAAACGCTCATTCAGGAATTCGTAATTAAAAGGATGGTTGGAAAAAACTTCACTCCAGACCTTCTCAGCAAATTCCAGAGCCTCTTTGGTGTTATCCCCTAATTTGACGTATAAAATTGGATTATCAACGCGGTAAGTCATTAGGAGTGACTCCACTTCATTGTACATCCCGGTTTGATGATAATCTTTTATAACCCCAACAACATCTGCCCGTAATCTATTTTCATTACCACGTTCCACCTTCTTACCCAATGGTTCTTCCCAGCCCATCCTATCAGCCAGGGTCTGATTAACCAGAACCCCTTTGCGGATATCCGAAGGGATGTCTTTGCTGAAATCCCTACCCTGAACCATTTGAATATCCAAAGTTTTAATGAAACCAGGGTCTATGCTTGCCCAATTAACCCCTCTAGGTGCCATACCATCTGAAGTTTCAATGATGAATAATCCTTTCCCCGTACCTTCACCAATAGGAGTATTTGTTGCGCCAACACTCAGGATATCGGTTCCTTTTATAAGGTTTTGTTTCAGGAGTGTCATATTTGGAGGTGCTTCTCCGTTCGGCAGGGTTAGACTGATTATATTCTCCATATTCCAGCCCTGATCTTTATTTCGTAAATAATTTAGTTGGGAGTATACTACCAGTGTACAAACTATCATGGCAATGGATATACTGAATTGCACAATCACCAAAATCTTTCTTATAAATGAGCCAGATTTCGAGGAGCCGGACGCCGATTTCAAAACATGAACCGGTGAAAATTTTGACAAATAGAAAGCAGGATAACTGCCGCCCAATATCCCCACCAAGACAACAATGCTGATGATACTGGCTAAAACCACCGGTGTCGCTATAATGGATATATCAAAGTTTTTTCCCGCAATTTGATTAAAACTGGGCAAAAACAGGATCAGAAATACGCTACAGATTATTAGAGAAATAACCGTTAATGTTATTGATTCAATAAGAAATTGAGCTATCAAAGCTCCCCTGCTGGACCCAACAACTTTTCTAAGGCCTACTTCCCTGGCTCTCCTTGATGAACGAGCCGTTGCCAGGTTCATGTAATTCATTGCAGCAATAAGGATCAGGAACAAAGCCACTAATCCAAAAATGTACACATAGACCATACTCCCTGTCGGCTCAGGTTCTCCGGCATTATTTGAATCCAGGTGGATACGTGTGATTGGCATGAGTTCATATTCAATAGAGATTCCCATTTCTTCGAAAATAGGGGCCATGTATTTGGTATACATTTCCTGCATTTTAACCTCGAAATCATCAACATTAACATTTTCGGGGAAAAGGAGATAGGTAAATACCAGGAACTGATCCCAACTTTTGTATTCATCATGCAAGCTCAACCGGGAAACTAATGCATCAAAGCGGAAATGACTATTTGTTGGTACATCCTCAATTACTCCGGTAACTTCATAAAAGGTTTCTCCTGATTTTAGGGTCAGCCCCAGGGGGGCAGTGTCACCAAAATATTTGGCAGCAATGGTTTTTGTAATCACTATATCATTGGGCCTGTCAAGAGCCGTTGCTGGATTTCCGTAGATGAAAGAATAAGAGAAAATATCGAAGACGGTAGTATCGGTATAAAAGAAATTTTCTTCGATGAATTCTGTCCCTTTGTAGCTAAATAATGCTCTCGCGAAATAGGAGAACCTGCAAGCACTTTCAACCTCCGGATAATCTTGTACTACCTGATCAGCAAAAGGGATCTGGGCAACCAGTCTGGTAAACTCATCGTCTGTTTCCGTGATATGGGATTGCACACGGTAGATCCTATCTGCATTTTCATGGTATTTATCGTAACTCAGTTCATCGGTGACATAAACAATCAGGAATAGTGCACTGGTGATTCCCAGGCTTAAACCCAGAATGTTTAAAAAGCTGTATAAAAAGTTTTTGCTTATGTTCCTCAGGGCGGTTTTCAGGAGATTTTTAAACATTGCAAGTGTTGACTATAATTAGAACCAATTGGACGTACTTGCTCCTAAAGATATTAGATACTTTTTACATTTCACATTAATATGGACTTGATTGTTTTTGGGTTTTCAGCAACTCTGCCGGATTGGCTTCGTTAGTCCACGTTGGATGAAAGTTAATGCAATCGACGTAAATCTTCCAGGAACCATCGGCCTGCCTTTTTAAACCATCCAACCATTTTATATCAGTTTGGATCGTTTCACCCCCTTCTTTGGGAGTTGACGATAGTGTAACGGTACCGAAAGCAAAAGCCCGGTCGCCGGATACCTGAACCTCTGCTTCGCCAATCATGACCATTTTGTGGTTGAACAGACCGAATAAATCCGTGAAATGTGCCCGTATGTTCTCTTTTCCAACAATGGCAGGGGTGCCAGGTTCCATCCTGGTTGCGTCATCGGCCCACAAGGAAATGAAAAGATCGAACTTGTCGGTATTAATATAGAGCAAATATTGGTCGTAATGCTCTTTTATCGCAGTGATGTCGGCTTCGTCATCAACATCTTTATAATATTGAGTACAACTGAAAAGAATGCCAAATAGAAATAAAGAAATAGGAAAAATAAATTTTAGTTTCTTCATGTTAACCTCCTGGTATATATTGTTAATAATTGAAGTGTTACTTAATGTTCTAAAATTGCATCCTGATATTACATGTTGATGTCCTGTTTATGTTCAGTAATAAGCCCTGCAACGCTCCCGCCATAATATCAATTGCCGATTTGTTTTTGGTTTACATATCCCTACGCTACAAATTACAAAATATATTTCAGAAAAAGATG